>JAIJJM010000109.1 GCA_022728415.1 Collinsella sp.
CCCTCGCACTCCCCGGAGCCTGCTGAAATTCAAGCTGCGGATCTAAGCGGTCATCGCAACGGTGAATCAGGTGATTGCCGTATCGTTGTGTTGTTGCGATGAATTCATTTAAAACTATAGTTGTTTTATCGTCAACAACAAAAGTTGTTTTATTGGTTGTTTTAGATATAACTGGTTGTATTTAGGATGGATTTATTTTGTGACTTGCATCGCATAGCGATAACTGAAGCGGGGGTTATGGTGGTTTTTCGAACGGTTTGTGTGATGAGGGGAGGCAAAAGAAAACCCGGCAAGGCCGGGTTACTTATGTTTTGACAGATTAAGTAATTGCATCAGGAGCATGCCAATATGGATTAGTGACGTACCTGATAAACCAATAGCGATTGATGGTAGCATTAGTATAGGATTTTTACTTGTTGCAAGTAAAAACAAGCCATTAAAGAAAAGTACTCCTAGCTCGCAAAAAGTTAATCCATACATGATTATGATTGATGTCATATAGCCATATGTTTTCAATTTGCGAATATTCCTGCCTCCCAGCCCCATCAGAAATGTTAAAGCGGCTATAAGTATCGCAATTGTAGTACCAGAATAAGCGGCAATAGCGCCACCCAGCGCATCTCTGTGCTCGCTAAAAGCCATACCCGGAAACATGTGGCGGATTAGATAATACGCACTTATAATAATTGGGAATGGCAAAAGAAAAAGTATTATTGCTGGCGCTATCCTGTGCCGTGACTTCATATAGCCCCCCAATATTATAGTGGTAACTCATCTCCAAATGTTCTATTATAACTTTCCATTATAATCAATTTCATCCTGAGATAGCAAGTTGACATTTCGGATGCTATGTCTTCATTCGATGATTTATAGATATTTGCTCCAATGTGGCCTTTGTCAGAAAGATAATATTCTGTAAGAATATCTGCAGCTTGTTCTTTACCCTTCAGGTGAATGCTCTCATGTTGTTCATCCACATTGCTAATAATCCCTTTGGCAACAGATTTTATATTTCGTAAACGTTTAGGCTTCACGGTTATTTCCAGTCCTTCTAAGAGCTCTTCGTCAACTGCTTGTGCACCAAGCACTCTAAGTAGGGGGCTGAGAAGTTTTGACCCATTTTCAACCCTTACCGTTGTTCTTCCTATAAACTGCATGCTTAAAGCATCATCCTTTGTTATATCTCTCATCAAAGGTTCTATGAATAGTGAGTATCCATCAGGTATTGCTCCCTTTCCTTTTAGGTAAGCCGCAAGATCACGAGTTTTTGGGCCGAATAATGTATTTGCATATCCGATAATATTTTTTCTTATTAATAAAAATGATGGGAATCCTAATGACTCATCTGAACTAAGCGCATTTCTTATTTCATCAACCGAAAGTGTTTTTCTATTGATTTTTTTAACTAGTTCTGAATCAAATGTTTTTGTCAGGATAAAACTATCATTAATTATATGATGTGCAAAAACATAGTAGTCTTCAATCTGCTGAGCATGATTCTTAGCGTTTATTACCTGCTCTGTCAGAAATGACAATAAATCTATAGGTTGTTTTTTCAGAGAGCTAGTATTTTGAATGTATACGGCATAAAAGTTAAGCTTCATTGCTATTCCATCTATGTATCAAAGAAAAAATGTTGATATGTATAGTCTTTTTACGTAGTTATAGTATTCGATTCGGTAGTTACCCATGCTTCCTGTATGTCTGCGGCATGCTCCCAATAACCTTACCGAAGATGAATACCCGGTTCATCTCGTCTTTCTCAATTGGGTCCCACGGCGAGTAGCTCTTGTTATCAGAGATAACCAGTAGCTTATCCTTCATCATTTGCAGGCGCTTTACATGGGCGGTGTCGTCATACAGAAACGCATAGATACCATCACCGTCGAAAGATTTAACCGTGATATCAACGAACAGCAGATCACCTGGTTCGATCGTTCCTGACATGCTGTCACCACGCACGTTAATGATGCGGATATTTTCCGCCTTCCTGCCATCGAACATGTGACGAGCATCGTCAAACGAGTATTCAACCGAGCGTAGAACTTCTACAAACTCACGGTTGATTACACCCGGCCCGGCACTGACTTCTATATCAAGAACGTCAATTTTGAAGTATTTGGAATGGCTGACAGCAGGCTTCCCTGATTGTTGACCGTCATTTCTCATCGGGCCTATGCCTGATGAGAGCCATTCTGTTCGAACACCCAATGCATTAGCTATTTCAACAATTTTTGTTGAGCCGCGCGCGTTGCCGCTTGTCAGTCTCCAGATTGTGGGTTGAGCTACGCCAGACGCCTTTGCAAGAGCGCCTTGAGACATTCCAGATTGTTCCATCGCTAGGTTTAAGCGATCAGCAAGAGTTTCTTTTTTCATAAGTTTTAATTTATACGCTTGCGTATTGATGGTCAAAACACGTTTTGCTATTGCTTGGATTAATACGCATTGCTATTATTCATTCATTGCAATACCAATAGGAATTGATAATGACAAATCAAACCATTCAACTCGCAATCAGTATTACAGGTAGTCAAAAACGACTGGCAGATCTATGCGGTGTAGCCCAACCCACAGTTTGGCGTTGGCTACACGGTGGCGGAATTGATGCCCGCTATGTAATGAAAATTGTCTCAGCCACTGGTGGAAAGATTAAACCAGCAGATATTCGTCCCGACCTCGCACCATTGTTTAACGCGAGTAATTCTGCCGCCTAAACTGCGGCGTTAACTGATAAGGCAATGACTATGCAACCACTTACATACCAACAGACTAGCGGATTTAGCCCGACTGCGGTGATAAATCGTTCTCAAACAAAACAGGCGCCAGGCCACGAAAAAATCCGTGATGCCGTTCGCGCCTGGTCGGCTGCAGATAATCAGGATGTTGTTGCCGCACTCATTGTGAATGAGTATCGGGAGCAGGGCGGCGGCACCATCGATTTCCCTGATGATGTCAGCCGTGCACGCCAGAAGCTGTTCCGCTTCCTCGATAACAAATTCGATTCTGAAAAATACCGAAATAACGTGCGTGAACTGACCCCGGCAATTCTGGCGGTACTACCGCTGGAATATCGCGGCCACCTGGTTGAGCAGGATAGCTTCATGGCTCGGCTGGCTGAAATGGAAAAGGAACTCAGTGAGGCAAAACAGGCTGTCATTCTCAACGCACCACGCCACCAGAAACTGAAGGAAATTAGTGAAGGTATTGTGTCGATGTTTCGTGTGGACCCGGATCTGGCTGGTCCATTGATGGCGATGGTTACCACCATGTTGGGGGCAATATGACAGGCTCAGAAATGGCGAAAGCCGGTCTGCGGGAACAGAGCCGACTTTCAGGTGCAAATCGTAACGCACTCATTGCGGGAGGAATTATGGCAAACACTGCTGAGATATTCAATTTTCCAGTGCCGGATGCGGCACAAAAGGAGCCGCGCGTGGCAGATCTCGATGATGGTTATACGCGCATTGCAAATGAGTTGCTGGAAGCTGTGATGCTGGCCGGATTAACACAGCACCAGCTTCTGGTCTTCTTAGCTGTCATGCGCAAAACATATGGCTTTAATAAAAAACTGGATTGGGTGAGCAACGAGCAACTGTCCGAATTGACCGGGATATTGCCGCACAAGTGTTCTGCTGCAAAAAGTGTTCTGGTAAAGCGTGGGATTTTGATTCAGAGCGGGCGGAATATCGGTATTAATAATGTGGTCAGTGAATGGTCAACATTACCCGAATCAGGTAAGAAAAATAAAGTTTACCTGAAAGAGGTAAATTTACCTGAATCAGGTAAGAAAAGTTTACCCAAATCAGGTAAAGGCGTTTACCCGAATCAGGTAAACACAAAAGACAAACTAACAAAAGACAATATAAAACCTTTTTCGTCCGAGAATTCTGGCGAATCCTCTGACCAACCAGAAAACGATCTTCCTGTGGTGAAACCAGATGCTGCAATTCAGAGCGGCAGCAAGTGGGGGACAGCAGAAGACCTGACCGCCGCAGAGTGGATGTTTGACATGGTGAAGACCATCGCGCCATCAGCCAGAAAACCGAATTTTGCAGGGTGGGCTAACGATATCCGCCTGATGCGTGAACGTGACGGACGTAACCACCGCGACATGTGCGTGCTGTTCCGCTGGGCATGCCAGGACAACTTCTGGTCCGGTAACGTGCTAAGTCCGGCCAAACTCCGCGACAAGTGGACCCAACTCGAAATCAACCGTAACAAGCAACAGGCAGGCGTGACAGCCAGCAAACCAAAACTCGACCTGACAAACACAGACTGGATTTACGGGGTTGATCTATGAAAAACATCGCCGCACAGATGATTAACTTTGACCGTGAGCAGATGCGTCGGATCGCCAACAACATGCCGGAACAGTACGACGAAAAGCCTCAGGTACAGCAGGTAGCGCAGATCATCAATGGTGTGTTCAGCCAGTTACTGGCAACTTTCCCGGCGAGCCTGGCTAACCGTGACCAGAATGAACTGAACGAAATCCGCCGCCAGTGGGTTCTGGCTTTCCGGGAAAACGGGATCACCACAATGGAACAGGTTAACGCTGGAATGCGCGTAGCCCGTCGGCAGAATCGACCATTTCTGCCATCACCCGGGCAGTTTGTTGCATGGTGCCGGGAAGAAGCATCCGTTACCGCCGGGCTGCCAAACGTCAGCGAGCTGGTTGATATGGTTTACGAGTATTGCCGGAAGCGAGGCCTGTATCCGGATGCGGAGTCTTATCCGTGGAAATCAAACGCGCACTACTGGCTGGTTACCAACCTGTATCAGAACATGCGGGCCAATGCGCTTACTGATGCGGAATTACGCCGTAAGGCCGCAGATGAGCTTGTCCATATGACTGCGAGAATTAACCGTGGTGAGGCGATCCCTGAACCAGTAAAACAACTTCCTGTTATGGGCGGTAGACCTCTAAATCGTGCACAGGCTCTGGCGAAGATCGCAGAAATTAAAGCTAAGTTCGGACTGAAAGGAGCAAGTGTATGACGGGCAAAGAGGCAATTATTCATTACCTGGGGACGCATAAGAGCTTCTGTGCACAGGACGTTGCCGCGGTAACAGGCGCAACCGTAACCAGCATAAATCAGGCTGCGGCTAAAATGGCGCGGGCAGGAATCCTGGTCGTTGATGGTAAGGTCTGGCGAACGTTTGTTTAACGGTTAGCTACTCAGGATGATAGGGCGGGGCAAGTGAGTATGAAGCGGATTTTCAGGAATGCCATCAGAGTTTGGAAATAAAGTGGGTTTTCTAGTGGCAAGAGACTTGATAATATTTAGTTCTTTGAATCCAAGGAGATAGGGTTATGAGAAAATTTATTTTAGCCTTTGTTATAAGTGCCTCGTTTACAGCAAATGCTGGTGTAGAGAAGTTAGGGCCGTGGATAACAAAGTCTGAGATAAATAAAATGACTGACCAGACTGACTTTGTGGCCCTTAATTTATCACCAGATTCATATAACAAAGCAGGTACTGATCGTGCAACTTCACTGGTGTTGCGTTGTAGTGATAACAAAACAGATGCCTATTTATCATTCAATGATTATATGGGTTCGGACAACCCAAGAATTACAGTGCGGTTAGATGGCGGAAAGCCGGTCAAGAGTGTTTGGGGAGGTGGGGAAGGCGGTGATTCTGCATTTGCTCCACAACCAATACAATTTATAAAGACCTTGGCTAAGCATAAAAAAGCTATTTTTGGGTTTGAACCTTATGGATCAACTATGCAAGTAGTTGAGTTTGACTTGTCTGAGATTGATAAGGTTGTGGAAAAAATTTCACAGTCTTGCAATTGGAAATGACAAAAAAATTTCATATGAACCCAGTTTGCGCTGGGTTTTTTATTTCAGTAGCCAATAATGCATTCAAAATCTCTTACTTGAGAAACGGCCTATTTGAGATTTCAGTCGTGGCAGGATGATCAGTTGATTCGAGTATTGACGCATTTGCGTTCGGAGCGATTACAGTAGATTGTAAATAATAATGAGAAACACATAGCCACCCCGTGGTATTGAAACCATATAATGTTGGATTTGAAAACAGATCTTTTCCCATGTATTAATAACTACATCCCCGCGAGTGATTCAAAAAGGAGGGCCCAATTTTGTCCGAGTTTTTGTATTCCCCCGCATGCCGCTGCGGAGCACTACATCTGAGTGTCTGACTAGGGGATAAAATTAGACTGGATAGTGAGAAGAAAGTGGCGCGCTAGGCTGTGCCGAGTGCTACCAGTACACCTTGGGGGTGTGCAGCTTTCGCCGAGACTGTAGTGGGTATCGGTTAATGCACGAAAAACCGAGAGGTCAGACAACCAATTTGCCGTAGGATTGTTTCCGGTGCGATACCGGTCTACTAACTGAAAGCAATGCGAAAAAGCATAAACTCGGTCCTTCAGTCGCCCTACACACTATTTACTAAGAAGGGCTGAAGCATGGATACAATTATTACATGGATGGGAGATCGTCTGTTGGGGGGACACAAAAATCCGATCTGCGGCAGATGGCGATCACTGGATTAACTTCCGCGATTTGTTCAACAATTTTGTACACTGAAAAATTAAAACATGGTGAGCCTATTAACCCAAACGAAGAAGAAAAACTTTATAGGCTTTGGTATGAAGGAAACGCTTGAAAGAATAAAGCACAATTAAAACCTTTGATTTGCGATAATCAACTTGCCATAATTAAGTAATCGGAGTCTGAACAACTCCGGTGACTTCTGCGCTAAACGGGGACGTTTATGCGCACATACAATCCAAACTATCTTCTCCTTTCACAGATGCAGAAATGCACCTGCAATTCTTTGCATCTAGCGTTTGACCTCTGCGGAGGTGAAGCGTGAACCTCCCACAAGACGGCATCAAATTACATCGCGGCAACTTCACCGCTATCGGCCAGCAGATCCAGCCTTATCTGGAGGAAGGCAAATGCTTTCGCATGGTGCTTAAACCGTGGCGCGAGAGACGCAGTCTTTCCCAGAATGCACTCAGCCACATGTGGTACAGCGAAATCAGTGAATACCTCATCAGCAGGGGTAAAACGTTCGCCACTCCAGCTTGGGTAAAAGATGCTCTCAAACACACATATCTCGGTTATGAAACCAAAGACCTGGTTGATGTCGTAACCGG
>JAIJJM010000110.1 GCA_022728415.1 Collinsella sp.
GAAAACTATGATGGTGAAATTCCGCTTTTTTAAGTGTAACAATTCCAGTTTTAAAATTGAGAACGATGTTGGCAAGCCTCGAGGTGTCATCGGCGATGGACACGCGCTTCGTGCTCTTCTATATGGCAACCTTAGCTCTCAGCTAATGAATTCAAGTTTAATCCTTCCTACGATGTGCTGTGTGCCGGCACGGTAGCCGGATCGTAGGAAGGATGCATGATGAAAAAGCTCGAAAACGAAGTGCTGCTGAGCCGTCGCGCTGCACTTGGCGCATTCGCCACCGTCGCCATGGGGACTGCCGTTCTTCTTGCCGGTTGTGGTAGCGATAAGGCGACCGTCACCGAGGACGCTGGCGATGGCGACAAGAAGGAAGAGGCGAAGAAGGAAGAACAGTCTACGACTGACCTGGCGGTTGGTGCGACGGTGACCACGGCTGCCGGTCTTTCCGTCGTTGTCGATTCCGTCCAGCCCGGCCTCACAAATTATGACGGTTCGACCATGACGGGCATTCACGTCACGTACGTCAACAATGGCGATGAGGGCGCAGATTACAACATCTACGACTGGAAGGGCGAGGACGCCAACGGCGCTCAGCAGAATCAGGGTTACTACAGCGAGGGCTCCGATGAGCTGCAGTCTGGTACTCTTGCCGCTGGTGGCTCTGTGGCGGGCAATATCTACTTTGATGGCGATATCAAGAAGGCACTGTATTTTGCCAACATGTTTGATAAGTCTGCCACTGCAAGCTGGGTGTTGGCCTAGCATGTCGCTACCGTTGCGCCGTATGGGAGGTGAGGTCGTATGCCCGATAAAAAGCTGACTGACGAGTTACTCAATGAGCTTCTCGACGCGCCAAACATCGATGGCTATATCAAGGAGCACGACTTTGCCACCCCGTCGCTTTCGGACTACCTGAAGCAGCTGCTGCAGGAAAAGGGCTTGGAGCGCTCGCGCGTGGTTCGTATGGCCGATCTCAATGAGACCTTTGGCTATCAGATCTTTACCGGTGCGCGTCATCCGAGTCGCAATAAGGTGCTGCAGATTGCCTTCGCCATGGCGCTAACGCTCAAGGAGACCAACCGCGCCTTGACGGCGGCGGGTGCCAACATCCTCAATTGTAAGGACCGTCGCGATGCGATCATCATCTTCTGTATCGATCGCGGGTGCAGCCTCCAAAAGGTCAACGAGGAGCTGTATCGCTTTGGCGAGGAGACGGTGAGTTAGCGGCTGATATCTGAGTCGGCGGAGCTGTCGAACAACGATGCAAACGAACGGGGCGCGGATGCCATGGGGTGTCTGCGCCCTGCGCTATGATGGAGGCTATGGATACTCAGACCCCAACATATTCCAATGACGAGCTGACCGCAGCGCTTGCCGAGCACCTGGCGTCGCTCGATCGTGACGACAGCTATCGCGTGGAGCGTGTACTTAAGCGCTCGTCCGTTGAAACAACCGAGCTTGTGTACTTTGAAGGAACCGGCGGTGGTTCGCTCGGCCCCTTTGTCCGTAAACGCATCGATGCTTCGGCTCAAATCGGCGGGGCATACGAGCGTCTGTTTGCCGCACAGCGGGCAGGTAGGCGTTTTGAGCACCTGCCCAGAATCGTCGATTGTCGTCGTGCGGGCGACGAGCTCAACGTGGTTATGGAATACATCGAAGGGGAGACACTCGGGGCGCTGGTGGACCGTCTGGGAGCCACCCCCGATTATGCGCACGAATTGTATCCTGCCCTATGCGATGCTGTGGGCGAGCTCCACGCCGGTTTTGCGATGGCGGGGGAGACGTCGGCGCCGGTGATCCATCGCGACCTCAAGCCGTCGAATATCATCGTGACAGGTGCCAACTATACGCCTGATGACGGTCTGACGTTTTCGTCGCTGGTGATTATCGACTTGGGGATCGCGCGCGTATGGCGCGATGGCGCCGATGCCGACACCGTCAAGTTTGGGACACGGCCCTATGCGCCGCCCGAGCAGTATGGGTTTGGGCAGACGAGCGTGCGCAGCGACGTCTACGCACTTGGCGCCCTGTTGTTCTTCTGCTTGACGGGAGTCGACCCTAAACCAGGGCTCGACATGCGCGAGCAATGCGAGGCGCGCGGCATTCCCACTTCACTTGCCGATGCCGTCTGCATGTCGATGGCGCTCGACCCGGCCAAGCGTTTTGCGAGTGCGGAAGCGTTGGGACGGGCGACGCGCGCGGCATACGATCTGAGTCGCCCCGTGCGGCCTTCTGCGCCTGCGCCTGTCCGTACTCCGGCCTCGGAGACAGTGTTGGCGTCCCAAGGGCTCCAGAAACCCGCAGGGCTTCCTAGCCCTGCCGCCTCCGCTGCATGCGGTCTGCTCTCTCGCGTTCCGGAGTCTCTGGGGCGCATTTGGAATACGCTCGTCTGCTTCTCGCTGCTTGTGTTCTTTGCCGGTAGCCACTTTGCCGTCTTTCACCCCACGGGAGCAAACCAAAGCTACCCGACGTGGCTTCTCATAATCGAGTATTTTTTCTTTGTCGATGGCCTTATGGTGCTTATGCATTTTGCGCTGCTCGATAAGCGCCGTCTTCGTCGGCGATTCGCATTGCTCGACAGCTATCGCGGCAAGAAGCTCACGAAGCTCTTGCTCAAGGCATTGGGTGTGCTGCTCCTATGCATGATCGTCATAGTCGCGGTTGCCAATGCGACCGGCGTCGTCGATACCTCCGCTACCTAAAAGGAAAGGGCCCCATTGGGGCCCTTTGCAGTTGAGGCTTGCGAGCCTAAATGCGGTTCATCTGGGAAGCGACCTTGTTGTACCAGTCCTGCCACGTGGGCGGGCAGTACTTCTTGGCGGCTGCCGGGGTAAGCGTGGAGCCATAGTTGGCACCCAGGTAGGCAACGTGGGCGGAGACAGCCTCGCTCCAGCTGCCAAAGCTACGCCAACCACCGCCGCGGGCACTCCAGCCCCAAGCGTTATAGGAGCCGGCGCAATAGAGGCCCTTGCTGCTCTCGATGCAGGCGATGGCGGGGGACCAACGGGGATCGACGCCGGTATTCCAGGCGGCGACGGCAAAGTTATAGCCCTGACCTGCCATGGGGGAACCGGCGAGGTAGTTGTCGATGCGGCTCGTCCACTCGTTAATGAACGAGTCGTAATCGGAATTGCCGGTATTGGAGTTGCTCGGCGTAGTGTCGATGGTGGTGTTGGCGTTATTTGCTTGGCTATTGGAGTTATTGCCACTCACGCCGGTACCCGAGAGCTTCTCGGCGGCAGCGGCTTTGTCGGCTTCGAGCTTAGCCAGTTCGGCGGCATTTTCCTGCTCGGCCTTCGCTTGCGCCTCGTTGCGGAGCTGCTGTGCCTGCGCCAGCGCATCCTCGGCATTCTTTTGCTCGCCCTCGAGCTGAGACTTGGCCTGTTCGAGCTCGGTTTTGTTCTGCTCGAGCTCGGTCTGCATCTTGTTAAGCTCTTCGATCTCGTCGACGCTCGAGCTTGTAATCTGGTTGGTGTATTTGCAGGTGGTGATAAAGTCACCCAAGCTCTGCGTGTTCACCAGGAAGCTCACGATGGGGCTGGTGCCCTTCTGGTACTTATACAGATCGCGCATGGCGGAGCTCGCCTTGGCCTGCTGCTCGGGTAGCTCGGCCTCAATCTTATCGATGTTCGCCTCATTGGAGTCGATCTGCTTTTGCAGATCCTCGAGCTTGGTTCGGGCGTCGTTGTAGGCGCTCGTAGCGTCCTCGATTTTCTTTTGGGCGGCGGAAAGCTGATCCTGCGTTGCCTGCGAGGCGGCATAGGCCGCGACGGGGGAGAGCATCGGCGTGGCCGTCAGCGCGACGGCGAGCGCGGCGCTCGTGATGATACGAGCCGGCTTCGACGCGACGAGCGCTGCGGTGCGATGGTTCGAATGCTGCATCCAGTCCCTCTGCAATCAATCGTAGGTTAATTGGTCGAGGTGTATTCTACTACTGCTTTCGACCTCAACTTGAACCTTAAAGGTTCTAAAGGGTCAAGTTGAACTTGAGGCTTTGGCCTTGACCTGCGGGAACGGTGAATTGTTGAGAAACCATAGAGTTCAACTTTAACGTTACGGGGGCCTGTTTGAGAGGAGTTTAGGGCTGTAAAAGCTATCTCAACGTGGGGTTTTACAACTACAGCGTGCCCTCCTGACGAGCCTGCTCAATCTCTTCGAGCGCCTCGGCGGGGGTGAACGAACAGGAGCCGTCGCCGAGTTTGACTACCTGGATATCGTCGCCGGTATGGACCTCTCCGCCCTTTAGGACCACGCCAAAAATGCCCTCCTGGGGAAAGATGCAGTCGCCGGCGAGATAGTAGATGGCACAGCGTGTGTGGCAGACCTTGCCGATCTGACTGATTTCGACAAGCACCTCGCTGCCAAGCTTGAGCTGCGTGCCCAAGGGGAGCGAGAGCAGGTTGATGCCCCGGGTTGTGAAGTTCTCTCCAAAGTCACCCTCGTGTACGTCGAGCCCGCGTGCCTGCGCCGTCTGGATGGACTCCGCGGCTAAAAAAGAGACCTGGCGGTGCCAATGTCCGGCGTGCGCATCGGTAGCGAGGCCAAATTGCTCGATGACGGTGTCGCGTCCATCGGCGACGGGCGACTTGCGAGTGCCTTTGTGCTCCGACGTGTTGATTGAGACGATACGAGCAGGCCCGTTGTAAGCATCGTTTGCGGTGCGTAGGGGAGCTGCCGTCCGGGCACGATCCGCAAGTTCGCGCTTGGCGGCGTCAATGATGGGGTTGTTGATCGGATGAGCCTGGGGCACGGTGCACCTTTCGACGGGGCGGGCAACATGTTGAATCCTACAACAATGGTAGGTTCATTGCCCATTGTCATACAACGGTGAGCGCCGCCTTCGTGCTGGACGATTGCGTCGATTGCCATAGATACGGTGGAGCTTTGGGCGCCGGCGGCTTGGCACGCTAGAATAAATCAGTTGCGCAAAGACCGCCCGTTGTGTGGGCAGTTCATGATAGGAAGTTTCCATGGCATTGCAATTTACAGAGCGCGAGTTCATTCCCGTGCTGCTCGGTGGCGACATCAACGCCTATTCGGTGGCGCGCGCCTTCTACGAGGAGTACCAGGTCAAGAGTCTGGTCTTTGGCAAGTACCAGACGGGTCCCGCGTACCGCAGCCAGATTATCGACTACACGCCCAACGTGGATATCGACACCATGCCCGTGATGCTCAAAACCGTCAACGGCATTGCCCAAGCGCATGCCGACAAGACGATTGTCCTTGTGGGCTGTGGCGACAACTACGTTGCCCTCGTGGCTCAGGCCAAGGATGCCCATGAGTTGGCGGATAACATCGTCGCTCCCTACGCGCCCTACAGCATGCTCGAGCAGTGCCAGAAGAAGGAGATCTTCTACGAGCTGTGCGAGAAGCATGGCGTGCCTTATCCGCATACCTTTACCTTCACCATGGCGATGCTGAACGACCAAGGCGAGGCACCTGCCGAGGTGCTCGACCAGATCGATTTTCCCTACCCGATGATTCTGAAGCCTTCTGACGGCATCATGTGGTGGCAGCACGAGTTCGAGGGCCAGAAGAAGGCCTATGAGATTGCCGACCGCGCCGAGCTGGAACAGGTCATTCGCGATTCGTATGCCAGCGGCTACACCGACGATCTGATCTTGCAGGATCGCGTGCCCGGCAACGACGAGTACATGCGTGTGCTCACCAGCTATTCTGACCGCAACGGCAAGGTTCGCATGATGTGCCTGGGTCACGTGCTGCTCGAGGAGCATCAGCCCCATGGCGTCGGTAATCACGCCTGCATCATCACCGAGCCCAATGATGAGCTTATGGGTGGCGTGCGCAAGCTGCTCGAGGACCTTCACTTTGTGGGCTATTCCAACTTTGACGTCAAGTATGACGAGCGCGACGGCTCGTTTAAGTTCTTTGACTTCAACACCCGTCAGGGCCGCAGCAACTACTACGTAACTAACAGCGGCTTCAACGTTGCCAAGTATGTGGTGGACGAGTATGTGCTCAACCGCCCGTTTGAGCCGGAGTTTGTGACGGCGCAGAACGAGGCGCTGTGGATGGTCGTTCCCATGGGCGTCGTCGACAAATACGTCAAGGCTCCCGAGCTGCGCGCGAAGGTGCATCGTCTTGCCAAGGAGGGCAAGGGCGCCGATCCCTCGTTTATGAAGGGAGACTTTGTCTTTAACCGCTGGTTGCGCATGTGGCATACCAAGCTGCGTCACTATAAGCTGTTCAAGACGTATTACAAGTAGACGAGCGTGGCGCCCGTCCGGTATGTATCGGACAGGCGCGGGTATGATACGCGCAATTGTGTGGGCGTCACCAAGGAGGCGGCGATGGAAAAGCTGGGAGTTATCGGCGGCATGGGCGCCGAGGCCACGTCGTATTACTACGACCAGGTGGTACGTCATACGGCGGCTACGTGCGACCAGGAGCATATCGACATGGTGGTGCTTTCCAAGTCGACCATGCCCGACCGCACGCTGGCCATTAAGACCGGCGAGCATGCCAAGCTGCTGGCGACCATGAAAGAGTGTGCCCAGGCACTCGAGTCGCTGGGCTGTGCGCACATTGCCATTCCCTGCAACACGTCACACTACTTCTACGACCAGATCCAGTCGTTTACGAAGGTTCCGATTATCCACATGCCGCGCGAGTCGGTTCGCTATGCCCTTGCGGGTGCGGTGATGGGGGAGTGCGAGTTCGACCCCAACCTGAGTATGCCGGCCGAGCCGGTGCACAAGATTGGCATTATGGGAACCGACGGAACCGTGGGCGCGGGCGTCTACGGCCGCGAATGCGAGGCTGCGGGTGTTGAGGTTATCTATCCCAGCGAGAAACGTCAGAACGATGTGATGTCGCTTATCTACGATGATGTGAAGGCCGGACGTGAGCCCGATATGGATAAGTTCGACCGCGTGATGTGGGAGTTCGCCCGTAGCGGCTGCGACCGCGTCATCCTGGCCTGCACCGAGCTATCGGTGTTGCAGAAGTATCGCGAGATGCCCGAGATTACCCTCGATGCGATGGATGTCCTGGTACGCGAGTCCATCATTCGCAGCGGCGCCCCCTACCGC
>JAIJJM010000111.1 GCA_022728415.1 Collinsella sp.
AAAACCCCGGGCCGCGAGGATGATGACACGCAGACAGCGGATGACACGTCGGCCATCGACTCCAAAGCACCTGTCCAGGTAAGCGAGCTCATCCCGCAGATCGTGGAAGCCGTGGGCGGCGCCGATAACATCTCGGGTGTCAACGCCTGCTTCACTCGCCTGAGGCTCAGCCTCAAAGACACCGCCCCTGTCAAGGACGATAGCGTCTTCACCAAAGACCTCGGCGCCAGCGCCATCGTGCACATTGGCGGCGGTGTTCAGATCGTTTACGGCAATAAAGCTTCTGTCTACAAAGTTGAAATGAGAGAATACTTGGGCATGGAATAAATCCTGTCCCATAGCTTCACCACGATGCTCCGGAGATGGCATATCCGCTCCGGAGCATTATTGTTTGGAGTGATTTGAATGTCGATGTACGAGGTCTATTCGAACCTCAGGTCTTGTATCGAAGACGTCGAGAAGGGCGGCAGCCTTGACGCCCACATCGCACTCTACGCCCTTTCCCATCACGACGAGGTCCCAGAGCTCTCAATAGAAGAACTTGCCCGCGCGTGCAATACATCGCCCGCGACCATCTCGCGCTTCTGCAGGCGCGTAAACGGCTCGAGCTTTCGATCGTTCAAAGAGCAAGTTGACGACTTCAACGCTTGGCTCCAGCGTGAGACAACCGAGGCAAGGGCTCATAAGCAAATCGATATACCCTGGTATTTCGATATCGTAGAGACCTCTTTGCTTGAAACAAAACGTCTGCTCACTGAGGATCGACTCGAGCGGGCCGTTGACTGGCTTCTCGATGCGCAAAATGTCTACGTATACGGAAGCTCATTCTCCAATCTCGTCGCCCGCTCACTCTGCGAAAAGCTGAGCCGCGTAAACCGACTGTGCTTCTCATTTGGCTCTGTCAAGGGACAGGAGACGTCGCTCTGTCTGCTCCAACCCGACGATCTAACCATCTTTGTATCGTTCTCAGGGAAGACGAGCCATATCTTCAATCTTTACGTTGAGGCCAAGCGGCGAGGTTGCCGCGTTATTTGGATATCGAGCAACATGACATTCGATAACAACGGGGCGCGCGAGCTCTTGCTACCCGTGAGCGCGGAGTCACTCAGCGAGTACTCGACCGCCTTGGTTGAGGGCATGAGCCTACAAAGCGCGGTTAACGCTCTGTATATCAGCTGTGCAAATCGACTTCGGGCGCAGCGCTAGCCGCAAACACGCTAGAACCGAAAAGAACGCACCTCACCGTCGCAAGGCGTCCGAATACACGATAGGCAGCGCCAAAAGAGAGCAGCGAGCACGTCATGTACTTGCCCATTCACCCCAAAACAGCACAGGTCGGCGCCCGATTGAAGGATCGGGCGCCGACCTGTATTAATCTTGATTGTGCGTTTGAGTCGTTTACTCCATACCCAGTAACTCGCGCATCTGGGTTGCGTAGTTAGATGCCATGTTGCCGTAAACAATCTGCACGCCGCCGTTAACATGCACGATGCCGCGCGCTTCGAGCTTTTCGGTAAACTCGGCGTCATCAACCACCTTGTCACAGTCATTGAGCTGGATGCGCAGGCGGGTGAAGCAGGCCTCGACAGACTTAATATTGTTGTCGCCGCCCACTGCCTCAACGATGGCGGGAATAAGGTCGCTGATCACGGTCTTGGGAGCCTTTTCGGCCTCATCGTCGGACTCTTCCTCGCGGCCGGGGGTCTTAAGGTCCTTCTTAAGAATGATGAACTTGAAGACGAAGTAGTACACCACGAAGTAGATGGGGCCGAGGAACAGGATAACCTGCCAGTTGGAACCCTTTGCGGCGCCCATGATGCCATTAAAGATAAGCGACAGGAGCGGGCCACCGAAGGACGCGGAACCGGCCACGTTGAACTGCAGGATATAGGTCAGCGCATAGGCAAGACCAGCCATGAGAGCGTGGAACACGTAGAGGATGGGCGCGATAAACAGGAAGGAGTACTCGAGCGGCTCGGTAATGCCGGAGAGGATGCAAGGCACCACGATAGCGATCATGAGCGCTGCGGTCTTCTTCTTGTTCTTGGGAAGCGCCGTCTTGTAGAAGGCGAGTGCAGCTCCGGGCAGGCCGAACATGGCGAAGATAACCTTGCCGTTCATGACAAAACGGCTGACCTCGATGTTAAACGGCGTGCTGGGAGAGCCCAGGATCGCGTTGTAGATATTGATGGCGCCCTGAACAGTCTGGCCGTCGATGGTCTCGACACCACCGAGCGACGTGAAGAAGAACGGGAGATAGACAAAGTGATGCAGGCCAAAAGGCAGGAGCATGCGCTCGCCGGCGCCGTAGACAAATGCACCAAAGGCACCCGTAGTCTTGATGAACTCGGACAGCGCACCGAGAGCGTTCTGAATAAACGGGAAAACAAAGGACATGACCAATGCGAGGATGCTGCATGAGAGCAGCGTCACCGCCGGGATAAAGCGCGTGCCGTTGAAGATGGAGAACACGGCAGGCAGTTCAATCTTGTAGTAACGGTTATGCAACCATGCGACGATTGCACCCACCAGAAGACCGCCGATAACGCCAGTGTCGAGCGTGGTGATGCCGAGGATCGTGCTCTGGCCCGTCGTAAGATTCGCGGGATCGATGACGCCAGTCGCCGTAAGGAACGTGCCCATCACGGAATTCATGCACATGTAGCCCAAAAAGCCACAAAGCGCCGCGGTAGCCTTCTCGGACTTGGCGAAGCCATAGGCGAGACAAATCGAGAAGATAACCGGGATGTTGTTCATAACGATGCCGGCAGCGGCCTTGAGAATCGAAAAGAAGATCGCAAAGCCCGGAGCAGCAAGCCAGGGAACAGCTGCCGTAAGGGTGGGGCTGGTAAAGGCATTGCCAAAGCCCTGAAGGATGCCGGCGATTGGCAGGATCAGGACAGGCGTCATGAGGACTTTGCCCAGGCGCTGGAACTTTGCCAGCAGCTCATCTTTGTTCATGGGATACCCCTCTTAAAGAAACGGGGCGTGCAGCTCTACAGCCCACACGCCCCATAACAGTTATCAAGCGCTATGGAACTAGCTACTTAAGCTCCGGCCAGTAATCCTTATTGGCCTCGATGAGCTTGTCGAGCACTTTGCGAGCCTTCTTTGCGTCACCGACCAGACGATTAAGCGTGAGTGCCTGCAGAGCCTTCTCGTAGGAACCCTCCATCCAAGCCTCAACAGTCAGGCGCTCATAGGCGTACTGGTTCTCCATAAGGCCGCGATAGAAGGTACCGATCTTGCCAACAGCATAGGGCTGCGGGCCATTGGCGCCCACGCTTGCCGCGACCTCGACCATGGCGTCATCGGGCATGCCCTCGACAATGCCGTTGTTGGGCACGATGACAATGAAGGTCTTGTTGGTGTTGCGATAAATGGCCGAGGTGATTTCCACGATCATGTCGCCATGAGCGTCGTTTTGCACAACCGAGGAGTTCTTTGCGGTACCGACTTCGGCAACGCGCTTGCACTCGGCGAACACGCGCTTCTCACGACCGTTGATGACCTCGTCGGAGCGAGTGTAATCGGGGTCGAGGTGAGCAACCTTGTACTCGGGATACAGATAGTACTGCAGATAAGTGTTGGGCAGATAGTCGGGGAAGTCCTCGAGCATGTCCTTGACCATGGCGTAGGTATCAAGCCAGGACTGGTCACGCTGCTCGGCATCGGCAGGAAGGAAGCCGTTCTTCTCCGTGTACTCCTTAATCTGCGGCACGAGGTCATGGCCCTCTTCATCGTAGATGTGCTTGAACCAACCGAAGTGATTGAGGCCGAAGTACACGGGCTCCGTCTTGCTCATATCGCGACCGAGCAGGCGACCGTAAGAGCGCATGAGGTTGACAGGCTGGTCGCAGATGTTGAGGACGCGATGCTCATCGGGCAGGACGCGCTCGAGACCATATGCCACAATAGCAGCCGGGTTGGTGTAGTTGATAATCCACGCCTCCGGGCTATGAGCGCGAACGTCGTTGACGATCTCAACCATGTCATGCATGGAGCGCATACCGTAAGCCATGCCGCCAGGGCCCACCGTTTCCTGGCCGATGATTCCCATATGCAGCGGAATCTTCTCGTCCTTGCTACGCATCTCGTAGCCGCCGGTACGAATCTGGCAGAGCACAAAGTCGACGTCGGTGTAAGCCTCGTCCTTATCGGTGGTGTAACCAAACTCCACACCGGGCTCCTCCTCGGCGAAGAGGATCTTGCCAAACTCGCCGATCGGACGCTGGCGCTCGGCATCGATGTCATAGAGCATCACGCGGTTCAGCGGCAGAATGTCCATGTGCTTGGTCAGGGCTTTAAGAATGCCAGGGCACCACGTGGAGCCGCCACCAACGATCACAATATTGAGCTTATCCTTCATGTTCCGTCCCTCCAGGGTTGGCTGATCGGTGTTCTCGAAGACCTTGGGCTCCGCGGTTGTCCTCGGTTTGCTTCGTTTCGATTGTCATTTTGCGACATGAGATCATTTGCGAGTCCCCGTGTGGGCCAATGCGAAACGGGGACACATGATTTCGCTCACAACACAGATATGTGTAGGCAGACACGCACGTTTGCCCAGTTCATGGGCAATAGGCAATCTTGACCGATTACCGATTTCTCACCTGGCAACACAAAGCGGTACCATATATACGGCGAGGTACGAGGGGCTGAAACATCTTATGAAAGATCAAGAATCTTTTTATGATCATGTGCGAGCTGGCGAGAGCAAGCTCAACGATCTCGAAAGCGAGATCATGCGCTACATCATCGAGCTGCGTGATGATATTGACGATGTCACGCTTAAGAGCGTTGCTGAACGGTTCTTTGTCGCTCCCAATACAATCGTCAGGCTTGCCCATAAGCTTGGCTTCTCGGGGTTTACGGAGCTAAAACAATCGTATTCCGCCTCGCTCGACCGCAATCGATTCACTATCGAGACGCTCCCGCTCGACACCCAGCTCGTACAGACCAAAGACTTACTTAACGATCGGGTCATCGATTCCGTCGTAAGCCTTATCCAGGATGCCTCACATATCGTGTTCTTCTGCTCGGGCTTTTCGAAATACCCATGCCTAGAAATGGCGGAGAAGCTCAAGATCGTGGGCAAGAACACCGATACGCTCAGTGAACGCCACGTCATGAGACACTACGCAGAACTCCTTGGCAAAAACGACCTGGTCTTCAGCGTTTCCGTAAGCGGCGAAACGCAGGTGTCTATTGACGCCACATCGATAGCCAAAACGCGCGGATGCAAGATCGTCACGCTCACCGGCTTTTCTCGAAATTCTCTCTCGAAACTAGCCGACTATCCTATCTACACCGTGCAAAAAGAAATCCGCTTGGGCAGCATGGACCTCGACAGTCGATTGATGTTCTATTACGTTTTCGAATTGATATTTGAGCGTTACTTCAAACTGGCCAGGAAATAAAACTTGGCATGCGCCCGGTTTCGACTCTTTAGCAGCCTTCTATATGAAAGGTATCGTCCTATGCCAATGATGTACCTAAAAATGATACGCGTCCTTCTAGTGGCATTTCATTGACCAGAGTTTTAGAAATGCGACGAGAAGGACGCGTATCATTTTTAGACTTTTGAGGCGAGCAACCTCGCTGCCCGAATAAACGGGAACGAGCAAACCCCTCCCTATTTTGCTCATCAGAGAGGTTTCGACACATGTGGCGCATCTTGTTTATCCGCCATGACGCTACCTGTCGCATCCTTAGATTAATGTCTGGAAAAGTCGGAATTTTCGCTTACGGAGCACGGACAGTCGTTACCTCGTGTGGAATACCCTGGGAGTATACTGGACGCTTATATTGACGAGCATAAGGAAAGGGGCAGCAATGCCAAAACACGAGGAACGCGTTTTGTCGCTTGACGGTCTTCGAGGGCTCGGGGCGCTGACGGTATTCCTGTACCACATCGATATTATGGTCAAACCATTCGGGGGGGGGGACAAGCCTCTTCCCCGGTAGCGCATCGGTTCTGATTTTTTTCATCTTGTCTGGCATAGTGCTGTCCCTTGTTCCGTTTAAGCAAAAGGACGGCGGTAGGTACAACTGGCCCGGCTACTATCCAAGAAGAATCATTCGCCTTTGCGCTCCGATGTTCGCGGCGATCGCGCTGGCTATCCCAGCGGGTTATGTGGCGTGGCACATGGGATCCACGTCGCGTTCCGCACTTGCCGTTACCTATGACGCCGACCTGCCCACGATAATTCACGACATTCTTATGCAATTCGATGTGCTGTTCAATGTGTCCAATGGCGTCAACACCCTTTATGGTGCGCCCCTCGCACGAGTCGACTCCCCCATATGGTCTATGAGCTGGGAGCTTTGGTTCAGTCTCACGCTTCCATTGGCTATTTGGTGCATATCGCGTATTCGACGCCCTGGTTTTGCGGTCATAACGATATTCGCAGCGGTGTTTGTCTCGTATTGGTCGGGCTATTTTCCGCTGCGCCTAGGCCTCATGTTCTGGCTTGGCGTCATAATCGCCAAGCAATTCGATAAAATCAAAGCCATTAAGTTGGCTGCCCCTGTCGAGCTGGCACTGCTCATTGTTCCCGTTGGCGTTATCGAGCTGTCGCTCGTATGGCATCCCGGTGGCATTGCCGAAGCACTGCTATCTACCACCATGAACGCCGCATGCATGACGGTCGTAGTAGTTTCGATTATCGATGGTTTTACACGCCGGGTGCTTAGCACGAGCCCGATGACTTTTTTGGGAAAGATATCGTATAGCTTGTATCTCACTCATGCCATCGTCATAGGAGGCCTCGCTGCCTTTTTACCCAAACTCGGAATTGCCACGCCGCATGCGATTGCCGCAGCCTCATTGCTCGTAAGCACGGTTGTTGCGATCGCGTTTTGGCGCGCGGTCGAGGTTCCCAGCATGAACCTATCGCGTTCGCTGGGTAAGTTGAAACCCGATGATACTATTCGCTAAGCTATTGAAAAAACGGCTTCGCTCGGAATAGGAACCGTCATGCAAAACCACCAATCCATGCAGCGTATTCTGTTTATCTGCCATGGGA
>JAIJJM010000112.1 GCA_022728415.1 Collinsella sp.
GCATTTGCCCAGATAAAACCTGCCAAAATAAACCTGTCCCTATTTGGCAGGTTAGCGGAGCTTGCTGGTCTCGAAGTACTCGGGGAACTGGTCCAGAACCTCGGTTTGGTTACGGAACATCATGTGCAGGTGCTTGCTGACCAAAAAGCTCGCTTCGATGGGGTCGCGACCGGCGATAGCGCGGCGGATTTGCTTGTGCTCGTTAACAGTCTCCTGATTGTCGAGCGTCTGCGTGGCGGCGCGCAGCCAGCGGAAGCGCTCCAGGTCGGCATTGGTCGCCTCGAGCCAGGACCACACGGTACTGCGACACGCGATGCTAAAGATCATGCGGTGCATGAGGTTGTCGCTTAAAAAGAAGCCGATGCGATCCTCCTCGGCCATGGTCTTTTCCTGCAGCGCGATGGCTCGGTCGAGCTGCTCGATGCCTGCCGAGGTGGCACGGGCGCAGCACTCCACAATCACCTGCTTTTCCAAGTGCTCGCGAATGTAGCAGGCGCTCTCGGCAAGAGTGAGGTTGATGGGCGAGACATAGGTGCCGCTTTGGGGCACGGTACGCACCAGGCCCTCTTGCGCCAGACGCACCAGCGCCTCGCGTACAGGGGTTCGCCCCATATCAAGGTCGTCGCAAAGCTGCTTTACGCCCAGTTTTTCGCCCGGCTTGTAGTCCAGGTAGACGATTTTGCGTCGAATGGTGTGGTAGGACTGGTCCTGTAGGCTCGTTTCCTGCTCGCCGACGTGCATCGATTCTTCCATAGTGCCTCGCAACCGTTCTATCACACTCATATATCAGCTGTTAATTATGCCGCGAATCAGCTCTCCGCGGTGGGTAATTCGGCTGTTGCCCAAGAACTATTGCGGCATCTTAGTCTTTGTTTGCGCATGGCTGTGCTCAATGTTGCCGTATCATAAGCCGTCGCAAACGTGAAATAGAAAGAAGGAATCCCATATGCAACTGGCGAATATCGTACGCGATCGCTGGAAGGGCGTCTTGTTCTGCCTGATCGTCGCCATCCCCGCGACGTTGCTCGGCAAACAGATTGAGGTGGTCGGCGGGCCGGTGTTTGCCATCCTCTTTGGCATGGTCCTGGCGCTCGTCTTTCCCAAGAATCGTCGCGAACAGCTCGCCGCCGGTGTCACCTATACGTCTAAAAAAGTCTTGCAGTACGCGGTAATCCTGCTTGGCTTTGGCATGAACCTCTCGCAGATTCTGTCCAAAGGCGCTCAGTCGCTGCCGATTATCGTGGAGACGATCTCAACCTCGCTTGTCATCGCCTTCGTGCTCTGCCGCGTCATGAACGTGCCGGGCAAGATCGCGACGCTCGTGGGTGTGGGTTCGTCGATTTGCGGCGGTTCTGCTATCGCCGCGACCGCGCCCGTCATCGATGCCGACGATCGCGAGATTGCCCAGGCTATTTCGGTCATCTTCCTGTTTAACGTTATCGCGGCGCTCGTGTTTCCGACGCTCGGCGGCATGCTCGGGCTGACCAACGAGGGCTTTGGCCTGTTTGCCGGCACCGCCATCAACGACACCTCGTCGGTAACGGCTGCGGCGAGCGCCTGGGACAGCATGCATCCCGGTGCCAATGTGCTCGAAAGCGCCACAGTGGTCAAGCTCACCAGGACGCTGGCTATTATTCCCATCACGTTGGCTCTCGCATGCTGGCAGATGCATCTGGCGCGCAAGGCCGGCGGCGACGCCAAAAGCACGTTCTCGCTTAAACGCGCGTTTCCCACGTTCGTGCTGTTCTTTGTGCTGGCGAGCGTAATCACCACGGTGCTTCAGCTTCCTGCATCCGTTACGGTGCCCATCAAGGAGCTGTCGAAGTTCTTTATTGTGATGGCCATGGCGGCTATTGGCTTTAATACCGATATCGTCGAGCTGGTCAAAAAGGGCGGTAAGCCCATTGCATTGGGCTTTTGCTGCTGGATTGGCATTGCGTGCATGAGTTTGGGAATGCAGCACGTGCTGGGAATCTGGTAGAGAAGTAGCTTATTTGCGTGCTGCGTGCTGGTGCGCGCATACCTGCGGTGGAGCGATAGGAGCTCTTGCGGGTATGGCTTGTCCGCAGGTTTATAGGTCCCGAAGAGCTCTTATCGCCCCGCCAGGATGGCGATGCGGGGCAACTCATATACTCGCAGGACGGCGGCTTCTGCCCTATAGTGTTTGGTGAGTAATATCGTTCAATTTTGAAACACTTGCCCGCGCGGCCGTCGGTGGCGGCGTGGCGCCGAAGACGGGGCGCAATATGAACAGTGACGCCAAGCTGCAAATCTTGATCGAGGCCTTGGCCGCTGCCGGGGCCTCGGCGTTGGCGATCGATGGGCATGGACACGTGGCGATTTCGACCATGGATGATGTCGCGCTCGAGCAAGATGTCGCGGCATTTGTCGCCGAGCGCCTGGGGCGCGTGGGCAACGGCACGCGTCTGGTGATGGGGCATGCGGGAGGGCGCTTGAGCCTCACGGTGCGTCCGGTCGCCAAGGAATACGGCGCGCTTTGGGTGGTCGTGGTCCGCGAGGTGCGCGGTGTGGCGGCACACGCGGGCATTGAGTGGCTTAACACAGATGAGGTCGAGGCGCGCTACGAGGCAAGCGCGTACGGCATTGTCGAGGGTGCCGCTGCGGTCTCTGGCCCCGTCTGCGAAAGCTATGCTCGCGGCGTGCCCCTCATGTTGGAGGGCGAGCTGGGTGCTGGCCAGGCAGAGATTGCAAAACGCCTCTATCTGGATGGGCCTTATGCTGACGAACCCTTTGTGTCCGTGGCGCTTGACGAGCTCACAGATCGCGGCTGGCGCCATCTGCTCAAAAGCTCGGAATCGCCGCTGTTCCAGGCAAGGCTGACCCTTTGTATTGGCGGCTGGCATGCACTTTCGCCGCAGCGTCTGCGCGAGCTTGTCTCTACGATGACCGACACGGCGCTGGCCGCGCGTTGCCATGTGGTTCTGACGGCAAACGATATGCCGGGCGGTGGCGAAAGCGATCAGGCCGCTTTTGTAACCGAGCGCTTGGCGTGCGCAGTGAGTGTGGCGCCTGCGATTGCCGAGCAGGGTGGCGCATCGAAAAAGGTTGCGCAGTATTTGTCGTATCTGTCAGATGTCTTTGGAACTGCCGCTCCGAGTATGTCTGAGGAGGCTGCCTCGACACTCAACGGCTATCGCTGGCCACGCAACTATCTGCAGCTTCGCGAGGTCTCGGAACGACTCTATATATTAGTAGGGCCGGGTGTGGCGGAGCGCACGGTGGCGGAGGAGGTGCTCGCCCAGGAAGACATCATCAAAACCGCAACCTTTGGCACTCCGACGCTCGACAGCGACCTGTATATCCTGCGTCCACTGACCGATACCGAACGCGACATCGCGCGGCTGGTCGTAGGCTACCTTCAGGGCAACCGGACCCGCGCTGCCGAGGTGCTGGGAATAAGCCGCACGACCCTGTGGCGCTTGCTGAAGGACGACGACCGCTGAGCGAGGCGCTCGTGACCGCGTGCAGCGCGTGTGCTACAGTTCAAAGCAGCAATGTTTCGATTGCGTTACGGCGTGCGGGGGCGTATGACGGAGACTTCAAAACCAAACCGGAATAGACGGGGTACGGCTCCAGTTAACCGCCGCATGACGTCCCGGACGTGGGGCAAAAGCGCCTCAGGCTTCGACGGCTCGTTCAAACGCACTAGATATGGCTATCCTTCGGCAAGCGCTCGCTTGGCCATGCAGGCCGAATCGTCGCTGTGGGGCCGTAAGCATGTGGTGGGGTCAAGGCTCAAGCACGATGGAACGCTTGGCTTCATTAGCCGTGGCGCTGCTCGCCGTAGCGGCCTCAATCCCGCAGGCTGGCATCGCTATGTTCCGATCGCGGTCGTTGTCGCGGTGGTTGTCATCGCGCTCGCGGCGCTTGGTTACGCCGGCGGCGGGGCCAATCTGGACGCAATGTTTAAGTCGCCCGAGCTCGCGCATGCAGGCACAGAAGTTGTCGAGGGCGCTCAGGCCCAGACGGGCGTCGCGCCCCAGCGTGGTATCGTTGCGGCGGCCTCCACCATCGCCGACGCGCAAAAGGACGAGGACGAACAGGGCGACAGCGCCGAAACGACCCACGCGAACGAAACGACGACAACTCCATCGGCAAGATAAGTTGCGAGTGGAGCAGCAAATTTGGGACGGGGCCTTTTAGCTGCTCAAGTGCCAGATGTCACCAGTGGCGCACCCGATGTCAGTCACCAACAGCGAGCGAGCCGCATTTGCGCCAAGGTGACGTGAAATGAGAGGGCGCTGACCTTTTGGTCGCGCCCTCGAAATTGAACGTCAGATTGGCGCAAATGCGGCTCGCGCAGCGTCAGCAGGGCCGCCGTTCGTTAGAACGGCGGAACTAATTACCTGACGTACACCACGTTGTTGCGGCGGGGTTTGGCCTGGGGAAGCATGTCTTCGGCATAGCCCAGAATGCAGTTGCCCACACCGCGCAGACTTCCGTCGGCGGGCAGACCCCACTTGGCCAGCAGTTCCAATCCCTCGGGTGAGTCAAAGACCTCGTGTGCGCGGTGGATCCAACACGAATCGACGCCCAGCGCATAGGCTGCGTTGAGCAGGTTGCCCATGGCGAGCGAGCCGTCTTCCAGGTGCGTGGGCACGCTGCGGTCGACGAGCACCACCACAACGGTCTTGGCGCCGTAGAAGGGATCTCCCTCGCTACCCATAACCTGGGCGTTGAGCTGCGAGAGGCGCTCGACGGTTGCGGGGTCGGTGACGGCGACGAATGTGACCGGCTGGCGTCCCATGCCGCTCGGCGCATACTGGCCGGCTTCGATAATGCGTGCGAGCTTCTCGGCCTCGACAGGGCGATCGCTGTATTTGCGGCAGCTGCGGCGATGGATGAGTGCCTCGATGGTCTCCATGTGTCCTCCTGACGTTGGTTTCGATGCCTCGTTCTTACCCGCCGAACCAAAACCGTAATCGCGCCGTCGGCCCCAAACAATGCAAGCTGCCAAGTGGAAAGTTGGTTTGCATAAAACTTCAGCCGGAATGTGACAGACCGGTGGGATGATTAAACGTTTTATCCCGTCTACCCTGCGGTTTTTACCACTTGCCTAAATGATGCGCGCATAAGCTCTGATAAAGGTTTTACTAAAGGAGTACCAACGTTTATCAACGCGCCATGGTGGCGCCGGGCCAGGAGGTAACATCATGTTCCAGGCTGGAGATGTCGTCGAGACCGACTTCGAAGGATTTCTGAAGCTGTTGCGTTCCAAGACGCGCGCTTTCGTGTCGATCAACGATCACGAGTACTACATCACGCACACCGATGGCTATTGGCGTGTTCAGGATTGCGAGGCCCTCAACGATAAGGGCCACTTTACTGACTGCTCCGAGCTGGTCAACACGGTCTGCGAGGTCGTCGAGCTGCCTTGGATCTGCGGCAAGAGCCTGCACGACAGCTTCTCGGGCGCCACGGTCTACGAGGCCGTCGCTGCTTAACAGCCAACAATCGATATTCTCTCGCGACCGCCGGCGCCGCCCCGCGCCGGCGGTCTTTTTTGTCGATATGTTATATAGGTCGCACGTCTTGCACGGTCACCCTTGACGATAGTCAAAACTCGGACTAACCTGAAACTACAATTAGTCAAAACTCGGACTATCGAATGGTGGGAGAGATGGATTGCGCGGTTACGTTGGTCGATTTTGACCGGATGCTCAACGGGCTTGACCGTATCTATTCGGAGTTCGCGCGTGCCTGCGGTCTTTCGGACTGCGCCTACTGGATGCTCGTCGACACGAGTGCAGCGGGCGGAAGCGTTGCCGTGAGTAGGCTGACGAGTGAATGGTTCTACAGCAAACAGACCATCAATTCGGCGATCAAGACGCTTAGGGCGCGAGGGCTTGCGACGTTGGAGTTTGCCGAGGGCAGTCGTAAGAACAAGGTTGTGCGACTGACCGAAGAAGGTACGCAGTTTGCCAAGCGCTACGCGTTGCCGGCACAAAAAGCCGAGCAACAGGCATTCGAGGCGCTCGAGCCGTGGGAACAGTGCGAGATCATGCGCTTGGTCGGTAAGTTCTCCCATGTTCTTAACGAAGAGTGCGAGGCATTTAAACGGCAAGTAGCCGCCGAGAACGAGGCTGACGATAAGGGCGAAGGGGAGACATGCGACTCTTAATGAGGTTTATGAGGCCGTATCGCGGGCTGATTGCGGTGACGCTGTTTGTGCTGCTGATAGATAACGTCGGCACGCTGCTGGTGCCTACAATGTTGGCGAATATGGTCAATACTGGTATCACGACGGGCGATATCGACTACATCTTGCGCAACGGCGTGTATATGCTCATCGCGACCGGCATGGCCAGTGGCGGCGCGGTGCTGGGCTGCTATCTTTCGGCCCGTCTGGCGGCCAATGTGGCCTGCGACATTCGCAACGCCGTCTACGATAAGTCGCTCGAGCTATCCGCCAGCGACTTTGAGCGCTTTGGTACGGGTTCGATGATCACGCGCTCGCTCAACGACATCAACGTGATCCAGCAAGCGATCCTGCAGACGATTCAGCTGGTGTTACCGGTACCGTTCTTGGCCGTGGCGGGCATCATCTTTGCCTGGTTTATCGATCCTGCCATGGGCACGCTGCTGGGCGTGGTCGTTGCGATCGTGCTGGTGGCGGCGGTCTTTACCGTTGCCAACGCCGCGCCGATCTTTATGCGCCTGCAGAGCTTTATCGACCGCATGAACGTGGTGCTGCGCGAGAACATCGTGGGCGTGCGCGTCATCCGCGCATTTAACAAGGAGCGCCACGAGGAGCAGCGCCTGGACGAGGTGTTTAGCGATTACGCAGCCAATGCCATCAAGGTCAACCACCTGTTTGTGGGTCTCGACAGCTCAAGCTTCTTTTTGATGAATATCGCCGAGGTGGCGGTGCTGTGGGTGGGCGGCAACCGCGTGGGCGTCCATGCCATGCAAATCGGCAGCATCTCGGCCGTGCTGGAGTACGCGATCCTGATCTTGTTCTTTGTGATGATGGCGCAGATGGTG
>JAIJJM010000113.1 GCA_022728415.1 Collinsella sp.
CATCAAACGCACGAGCGACATCATCCCCATGTGCCATCCGCTGCTCATTACCAAGAGCAAGTGCGACATTGCGCCCATCGCTCCGGCGGGGACGCCGGCCGAGGACGTGCCCGAGGGCTGGGTGCCGGCGCGCGCAGACGGACAGGTTGGCTTTCACGTGCTGGTCACGGCCGGTGTGACGGGCAAAACCGGCATTGAGATGGAGGCGTTGACCGGCGCGAGCGCCGCGTGCCTAACGATCTATGACATGTGCAAGGCGGTCGATCGCGGCATGGAGATCGTCGACGTGCGCCTGCTGCACAAGGAGGGCGGCCGCTCGGGCGTGTGGGATCGTGCAGAGCGTCAGGCCGCTGCTGTTGAGGCCGCGGGCGTCGACGGCAGCGCGCCCTCAAGCGCGCCTGCTCCGGTCGCACCCGTAGCTCCCGTCCCGGCCGTCCCCGCGATCGCGTTTATCGGCTACCAAAACTCGGGCAAGACCACGCTCGTCGAGAAGGTTATCGCCGAGCTCACCCGCCGCGGCCTGCGCGTGGGTTCGCTCAAGCATCACGGGCACCACGGCTTTGATATCGACGTGCCCGCTAAGGACACCTGGCGCCATCACCAGGCCGGATCCAAACACGTGGGCCTCATCTGCGCCACGCGCTGGGCGGAGTACGCCGACACGCGCGAGGAGGACGAGATGCCCGCGCGCGAGCTGCTGTCGCGTTACAACGATGTCGACGTGGTAATCATCGAGGGCTACAAGACCGAGGGCTTCGACAACATCGTCGTCGCGCGATCGGGTGTCGACCGTCTGCGCGGCAAGAGCTCGCTCGACCTGGTCGACGGCCGCACGCTAGCCCTTGCCTGCAACGAAGCCCTGGCACGCCAGGCATTCGATGCCGGCTTTGCGACCCGAGCCATCAACATCAACGACGCCCGAGCCATCTGTGATCTTATCCAAGATCATCTGGCCTAAAACCTGCTAAAAAGGGACAGGTTTATTTTGGCAGGTTTTATCTGGGCAAACATCACTTTCACCACAAAGGGGCCAGGCACCTTTGTGGTGGTTTTGGCCAAAGAGGCTTTGACTTAAACCTACCTCTAGGTGTAATAATCGCTGACAAACGATTGCGATTACGGAGGTCTCATGCCAAAACTGTACTTTATGCGTCACGGCCAAACGCTCTTTAACTTGCTTCGTCGCAAGCAGGGCTGGTGTGACTCGCCGCTCACCGAGCTGGGAATCGAGCAGGCTAAAACTGTCGGCGCGACCCTGCGAGAGCGTGGCCTTGCGTTCGACCATGCGTACAGTTCCACGTCCGAGCGCGCGTGCGACACGCTTGAGCTTGCGTTTCCTGATCAGCCTTACGAGCGCGTCAAGGGCCTTAAGGAGTGGAACTTTGGCAAGTTTGAGGGTGCGAGCGAGGATTTGAATCCGCGCCTGCCGTACGGCGATTTTTACAAGCAGTATGACGGCGAGGGCGAAGACGAGTTTCGCGAGCGCATCATGGCGACCATCACCGAGCTCGTGCAGCGCCCTGGACATGAGAGCGTGTTGTGCGTGAGCCATGGCGCCGCAGCGGCTCAGGTCATGCGCGGCGTGGGCGTGGAACCGCTCAAGATGAAGAACCGCATCGGCAACTGCTGCGTGCTCGAACTCGACTTTGATCCTACTACCAGCACATTTGCTCTCGCAGATTTGTGCAACCCCTACGGCACTCCGCGCGAGTAACATCGGGGCATCAGTCACAACCACCACAAAGGGGACAGGCACCTTTGTGATGGTTTTGCCGTTTACAGGCGATTTCCTACCGTTCGGCGGACTTTCGCGCCAATGGGGCTTACGCCGCATGCAAGTTTCAGCCTACAATCGCCCACGTGCTCACAAGTTTGTTACTCCTCGGGAGGCATCACTTGCGCATAATAGAAGACGAGGAATATCGCCCCGTCGTCTAGCGCCGATGTCCGAGGAGTTTTTTCATGCTCATTTTAAAGAAGATCAACAATAACGTTGCTCTTGCCGCCAGCGATGACGGTCGAGAGGTTGTTGTCTTTGGCAAGGGCATCGGTTTTCACGAGATGCCGTACAAACTTGCCGATGAGTCCCTCATCCAGCGCAAATTCTATAACGTTCCCGAAAGCCTGCAGGATATGGTGGGCACCCTTCCCGACGACGTCCTGCTCGCCGCGAGCGACATTGCCTGCTTCGCGTCGCAGCAGCTTGGCTGTAAGCTTTCCGGTGGCCTGCCCTTTATTCTGGCAGATCACCTGCAGTTTGCCGTTCAGCGCGACGACGACCAGCTCAGCGCTCCCAACCCGCTCGAGCACGAGGTGGCCTTCATCTACCCGCGCGAACTCGAGATCGGCCAGGCCGCGCTCGCTATCGTGCAAAAGCACACCGGCGTCAAGCTGGGTCAGAACGAGGCCACGAGCGTCGCGCTCCACATCGTTAACGCCGAGGTCGACGGCATGGGCCGCGCCAAGGACATGGACTTCATCATGAAGAGCACCCGCGTGCTCGACGAGGTGACTCATTCCGTGGAAAAGCAGCTTGGCTGCTCGCTCGACACGGCGTCGTATAGCTATATTCGCTTTCTTGCGCACCTGCGTTTTTTGGTTCGTCGCCTCTGCAAGGGCAAGTGCACGCAGACCGAGAACTCCTCGCTGTTTATGCAGGCCGCCCGCGATTTTCCCGAGGCCTACCAGTGCGCATACGCCATCAACCGCGTGTTCGAGAAAGAGTTCAGGCAGAGCTGCTCGGACGAGGAGCTTCTGTATCTGATGATGCATATCAACCGTCTGCGATCGGCTTCGCAGACCGAGTGAGTAAAGCCGCCAGTCTGGCGGCAATCGCAACAATTCTTTTTTGGTTTCTAACTGCGGGCAAGGTACCGGCTCGCGGTAGGGGATATTTTTGTCGAAATTTGGAAAAGAGAGGACAGATCATGGCAGGTAAATACGACGATCTTGCTGCCCAGATCGTAGAGCTGGTTGGCGGTAAGTCCAACGTCAAATGCGTCGCACACTGCATTACCCGTGTTCGTTTTAAGCTGAAGGACGAGTCGAAGGCCAATGACGAGGCAATCTCCGAGCTGCCCAACGTCATCAAGGTCATGCACGCCAACGGTCAGTACCAGGTTGTTGTGGGCAACATCGTCGAGGACGTCTACGACGCCGTTCTCAAGGCCGGCGGTTTTAGCGACGGCGGCGCCGTCGACGCCGATGACGACGATGCCGCTCCCAAGGGCGTTACCGATGTGATCATCGACCTCATCTCGGGCATCTTCGCCCCCATGCTCGGCACCTTCGCCGCTGCCGGTATCATGAAGGGCCTGCTGGCGCTCGCTACCTTCCTGGTCCCGAGCTTTGCCAACGACGGCGCCTATACGCTGCTCTACACCGTCGCTGACGGCATGTTCTACTTCCTGCCCGTGGTGCTTGGCTTTACTGCGGCCAAGAAGTTCAAGATGAGCGAGTTCAACGGCATGGCCATCGCCTTTGCCCTGGTCTATCCCACCATGGTTGCCCTGACCTCGGGCGAGGTTGTCGGTTCCGTGCAGCTCGGCTTTGCCGGTACCTTCTCTTGGTACACCACGTTCCTGGGCCTGCCGCTCATCATGCCTGCCTCGGGTTACACCAGCTCCGTTATCCCCATTCTTCTCATGATCTGGTTCGGTTCTACCCTCGAGCACTGGGTTAAGAAGTGGATGCCCGCTTCTATGAAGATGTTCTTCACCCCGCTGATCGTTGTCACCGTCACCGTCACCCTTGGCTACCTGGTCATTGGCCCCATCGCCACGCTCATCACCAACCTGCTCGGTGAGTTCTTCGCACTGCTGTTTGGCCTGCCCATGATCGGCTCCCTCCTGGGCTGCACCCTCGTCGGTGCCTTCTGGATGTGCCTGGTCATCTTTGGCTTCCACTGGTCGCTCGTGCCTATCGCGCTGGTCAACCTGTCCACTCTGGGCCACGACTACATCCTGGGCTCCGTTATCGCCCACTCCTTCTCGCTGGGCGCCGTGCTCTTTGCCATGTATCTCAAGAACAAGGACGAGAAGTTCCGCGGCATCGCGCTGCCGGCCATGATCTCCGCCTTCTTCTTTGGTGTCACTGAGCCCGCTATCTACGGTGTCGCCCTGCCCGATAAGAAGGCCTTCATCAACGCCAGCATCGGTTCTGCCGTGGGCGGCCTCATCATCGGTATCTCCGGCGCCGTGGTGTACATGTCCGGTGGTCTGGGCGTCTTCAACTGGCTGTCCTTCATCGACCCCTCCGGTGTTAACGGCATCAACCATATGATCTGGGCTATCGTTGCTTCGCTCGTGGGTGCCGTCGTGGGCTTCGCAATCGAGTTTGTCACCTACAAGCCCGAGGCTGCCAAGTAGCCCAAACGACAAAGACTCGGTACCAAGCCGGCGGGGGGGGGGCGCCCCGCCGGCTTTTTCCAAATGGGCGAGACGGTCTGCGCATGCGCCCGTTTGGGCAACTGCCCAAATCAAGACTATGCCGGTTTACTACGATGAATCTACAGGGGCCGACCGCACTGTGATTTTTCGGAAATGGTCAAGCCTCCTACCTGCGGTTTTAGTTTTGCAATTTCCGGTGTGCTCGAGAGCCATCGATCCATCGTAGTAAACCGACATGGTTTTGATCGAACGGGCCTCGCGCGGGGCATTCAGTACATGCCTCGCCACGAAACCGGCCCATCTACTACGTTTATGTGGCAAGGGCCAACCACACGGTGGTTTTCCGAGAACCGTCAAGCCATCTACCTGCGGTTTTATTTTTGCCAATTGCGGCGTGGTCGGGGGTTCGCGGCAAAACGTAGTAGATAGGCAGGTTTCGTGGCGGCGGTCCTTGTGCGGACCCCGAGCGGGGCGCAAATTACCCCGCGGACGCCGCCCCAGCGTCCGTGGAACCCTCCCAACACGTACGAAAGGAGCCAACATGGCTTTTCCCGATGGATTTCTGTGGGGCGGCGCCACTGCCGCCAATCAGTGCGAAGGCGGATACAACGAGGACGGCAAGGGCCTCAGTGTTCCCGACATCATGACCGGCGGCACGGTCTCCGAGCCGCGCCACATTACCGACGGCATTCTGCCCCAGTACCACTATCCCAGCCACGAGGCCGTGGACATGTACCATCACTACCTCGACGATATCAAGCTTTTTGGCGAGATGGGCTTTAAGTGCTACCGCATGTCCATCAACTGGAGCCGTATCTTCCCCAACGGCGACGAGGCCGAGCCCAACCAGGCCGGCATCGAGTTCTACCGCCGCGTGTTCCAGGCCTGTCAGGAGCAGGGCATCGAGCCCATGGTCACCCTCAGCCACTACGAGCTGCCCTATGGCCTGTCCAAAAACTACGGCGGCTGGAAGAACCCCAAGCTCATCGATTTCTATCTCAACTACGCCCGCACTGTCATGACCGAGTACAGGGGCCTGGTGCGCTACTGGCTCACCTTTAACGAGATCAATTGCCTGCTCATGGGCGGCTTTGGCGGCGTGATGGGCGGCGGTATGGTGCCCGAGGCAACTGACACGCCCATGACCTTTGGCAACTGCGACTGGGACGACCCGCAGGCGCGCTTCGATGCCCTGCACCATCAGTTCTTGGCGAGCGCCAAGTGTGTCACCTTGGGTCATCAGATCGATTCTCAGAACAAGATCGGCTGCATGATCGCCGGCAACGCCTGCTACCCGCACACGTGCAATCCGGCCGACGTCCTGGCGGCACAAAAGCAACAGCGCGAGATGAACTTCTACTGCGGCGACGTTCAGGTCCGTGGCGCGTATCCGGCGTGGGCACGCAGCCTGTGGCGCCGCGAAGGCGTGCACGTGGAGGTCTCGCCCGAGGACGCTGCCACGCTGGCCGCCGGCAAGGTCGACTTCTACAGCTTTAGCTACTATATGAGCGCCACGGCCACGGCCGACCCGGTGCTGCTGGAGCAGGGCAACATCTTTGGTGGCGCCGGCAACGAGTATCTCAAGAAGAGCGATTGGGGTTGGGCGATCGACCCCGTGGGCCTGCTCTACTACCTGGAGGAGGTCTACGACCGCTACCAGGTGCCGCTGATGATTGTCGAGAACGGCCTGGGCGCGGTGGACGAGGTCGAGGCGGACGGTTCGATTCACGACGACTACCGTATCGATTACCTGCGCGAGCATATCAAGCAGATGGAGATTGCCATCGAGGACGGCGTGGACCTGATGGGCTACACCATGTGGGGCTGCATCGATTTGGTGAGCGCCTCGACTGGCGAGATGAAGAAGCGTTACGGCTTTATCTACGTCGACAAGGACAACGACGGCAACGGTACGCTCGCCCGCAGCCGCAAGGACAGCTTCTTCTGGTACAAGAAGGTCATCGAGTCCAACGGCGCCGACCTGGCCTAGCCGGGGCTAACCTGCCAAAAAGGGACAGGTTTATTTTGGCGGGTTTTATCTGGGCAAACATCACTTCCACCACAGAGGGGCCAGGTACCTTTGTGGTGGTTTTTGCTTTGGTAGATTTTTGTGAGATGCCTTACAATCTACCAAGTAGTTCACGCTGAGCGAAAAACGGAGAGAAGGGTCCTGATGCGTCCTTAATGTTTCATGCGGATAGATTGATTTGACAGATGGTGGCGAATGCCCACCGCCCGTATTCGTATGAAACAAGGAATCTCCATGCTCGCATCTCTTTTTTCAAAGCCTCAATCGTCGCTGTCCGTGCAGGCCAAGCGCCTGGTGGCGATGCGCTTTCTCATCTACACCGGTTTTCAGACCAGCTACTTTATCGGCGTCATCGGAACGCTCACCTATGCGGACGATGCCTCGGTCGTCGCGACATCGCTGGCCGTCCTGTTTATGAACGTCTTCGTGATCCTGGGGTCCTTTGCGGGCGGCGCGGTGCTCGACGCTTGGGGTCCGTGTCGGCATTTCCGGGCGAGTATCGTCGGCACGTTGGCAACCGGCGCGGCAATCCTCGCCTTTGGAAGCGCGACCGGAACAGTCCTTGCCGGCGCGGTGCTCCTGGGCTT
>JAIJJM010000114.1 GCA_022728415.1 Collinsella sp.
TCCCGCCCCAGCCTGGTGCTGGCACACAGTGCCCGAACATTAATGGACCGCTTTAATGAATCACTCTGGTCCGGTGATTTAGTCGGGTCAGAAGAACCGGATGAACAAACGTTCAGTCAGGGATGTGCGGCCTGGTTTGCCGACAGTAACAAGAAGGCGTTGCTGGCTGAAATTGGCGTCGGCACGCTGGATCAGGCGATGATGGCGGTGATGCCGTTCAAACATAATAATCTGCGGCTTCTGGGGCTGAGTAACAAAATCCTGCTGGCTGATGAGATCCACGCTTGTGACGCTTACATGTCGTGCATTCTTGAAGGGTTGATCGAGCGGCAGGCGCGTGGCGGAAACAGCGTTATTTTGCTTTCTGCCACGTTATCTCAACAGCAGCGCGACAAACTCGTCGCTGCCTTTGCGCGGGGTACAGAGGGCCTGCAAGAAGCTCCGTTCCTGGAAAAGGATGATTACCCCTGGCTGACGCATGTCACGAAATCCGATGTGAACTCACACCGGGTAGCGACGCGCAAAGACGTTGAGCGTAGCGTCAGCGTGGGTTGGCTTCATAGTGAACAAGAGTGTATTGCGCGTATCGAATCGGCGGTAAGTCAGGGGAAATGCATCGCCTGGATCCGGAATTCTGTCGATGACGCTATTAAGGTTCATCGTCAGCTGCTTGCCCGCGGCGTCATTCCTGCTTCCAGCCTTTCACTTTTTCATAGCCGCTTTGCTTTTAGCGATCGCCAGCGAATTGAAACGGAGACACTGGCACGCTTTGGTAAATATTGTAGTTTACAGAGAGCGTCGCAAGTCATTGTTTGTACACAAGTAATTGAGCAAAGCGTGGATATTGACCTGGACGAAATGATCTCCGACCTGGCCCCTGTTGATTTGCTGATTCAGCGAGCAGGACGATTACAGCGGCATATCCGCGATATTAATGGTCAGTTAAAGCGTGACGGAAAGGACGAGCGTTCCCCCCCTGAATTGCTGATTCTGGCTCCCGTCTGGGACGACTCTCCTGGCGACGAATGGTTTGGCAGTGCCATGCGTAACAGTGCATTTGTCTATCCCGATCATGGGCGAATCTGGCTGACGCAGCGTGTGCTGCGTGAGCAAGGTGCTATTCAGATGCCACACTCAGCCCGGCTTCTTATTGAATCCGTCTACGGTGAGGACGTGGTAATGCCGGAAGGATTTGCCCGCAGCGAGCAGGAGCAAGTGGGCAAATATTACTGTGATCGCGCAAGGGCTAAAAAGTTTGTGCTGAACTTCAGGCCCGGCTATGCCGCCAATATCAACGATTACCTCCCGGAAAAACTGTCGACACGTCTGGCTGAGGAGTCTGTTTCCCTGTGGCTGGCTACCTGTATTGACGGTGTGGTGAAGCCTTATGCCACCGGTGCTCACGCATGGGAAATGAGCGTTGTCAGAGTGCGCCGAAGCTGGTGGAAAAAACATCGGGATGAGTTTTCTTTACTGGAAGGGGATGCGTTCAGGCAGTGGTGCATTGAACAGCGGCAAGATCCGGAGATGGCAAACGTGATTTTAGTCACCGATGACGAAAGTTGCGGGTATTCGGCTATGGAAGGATTGACTGGCAAGGTTGGTTGAGATGCCTGCGACAGGGCTCTCTGAATAGTTGATACACCGAAAAGGATGGAATGATGGACAACCGACCTGGGATGGTCTTTTTTACGAGAGGATGCGTATGAACTCGTTTTCACTTCTGACAACCCCGTGGTTGCCTGTTCGTTTCAAAGATGGAACGACAGGCAAACTGGCGCCTGTCGATCTGGCGGATGAAAATGTTGTCGATATTGCTGCGCCACGGGCAGATCTCCAGGGAGCGGCATGGCAGTTTTTGCTGGGGCTACTACAAACCAGCTTTGCGCCAAAAGATCATCGTCGTTGGGATGATATCTGGGAAGACGGACTGGAAGTTGAAAAGCTACGGGAAGCATTGCTGTCCTTAGAACACGCTTTCCAGTTTGGGCCAGATTCCCCTTCATTTATGCAGGATTTTGAGGCGCTCACGGGAGATAAAGTTCAGGTCGCTTCACTACTGCCTGAGATTCCCGGCGCTCAAACAACGAAGTTTAATAAAGACCACTTTATCAAGCGTGGTGTAACGGAATACCTGTGCCCACATTGTTCTGCGTTAGCTCTGTTCTCCCTACAGTTAAATGCGCCGTCAGGTGGTAAAGGCTACCGCACCGGCTTACGCGGCGGTGGGCCGATGACCACGCTGATTGAATTACAGGAATATCAGGGCAATCAACAAACTCCCTTGTGGCGCAAAATGTGGCTCAACGTGATGCCGCAGGATGAAGCCGATTTACCGCTACCCAAAAAATTTGACGATCTGGTTTTCCCCTGGCTTGGCCCGACGCGCACCAGCGAACTGGCCGGTGCGGTGGTAACCGATGATCAGGTTAATAAACTCCAGGCGTACTGGGGAATGCCGCGGCGTATTCGTATTGATTTTAATACCACGACAGTCGGCAACTGCGATATTTGCGGCGAGCAGAACGACGCGCTCCTGAGCCTGATGACGACCAAAAATTACGGTGCGAATTATGCCATGTGGCAGCATCCCTTAACGCCTTACCGTGTACCACTTAAAGAGGGTGGCGAGTTTTACTCCGTTAAACCACAACCGGGCGGTTTAATCTGGCGTGACTGGTTAGGCCTTATCGAAACGGGTAAATCAGAAAACAATACGGAACTTCCCGCGCTGGTGGTGAAACTCTTTAATGCCAGCAGTCTGAAACAGGCAAAAGTGGGCCTGTGGGGATTTGGTTATGATTTCGACAACATGAAAGCGCGCTGTTGGTACGAACACCATTTCCCTCTATTGCTCAATAAAAAAGAAGGCCAGATACCAAAGCTGCGGCTGGCTGCGCAAACGGCTTCACGGATTCTAAGTCTGTTACGGAGTGCATTGAAAGAAGCATGGTTCTCTGATCCAAAAGGTGCAAGGGGTGATTTTAGTTTTGTGGATATCGACTTCTGGAACAAAACTCAGCATCGCTTTCTGAGGTTCGTGCGCCAAATTGAAGAAGGTCAGGATGCGGATGAATTACTCAGCAAATGGAATAAGGAAATTTGGTTATTCGCGCGTCAGGATTTTGACGAGCGTGTATTCACTAATCCTTATGAGCCCGTTAATTTGGAACGCATCATGACCGCGCGCAAGAAATATTTTACAACATCGGCGGAGAAGCAAAGTGCTAAAGCCGCCAGGGAGAAAAAGCAGGAGGCTGCTGAATGAGTATTGTAAAAGAGGAGCACAAAGCCACGCTGCGCAAATGGCACGAGGAATTGCAGGAGAAACGCGGCGAACGTGCCAGTCTGCGGCGTAGTACGACGGTTAATGATGTTTGTCTGACGGATGGATTTCGCCTGTTTCTGAAGAACAGACAAATAAAGTGGCAGGATGAACCTGAGTGGCGTATCACCGCACTAGCGCTGATAGCCGCAGTTAGCGCCAATGTTAAAGCCATTGATGAACGGCAGCCTTTTGCCGCGCAGCTGGCGGCGGTAATGTCAAAGGGGCGTTTTACTCGCCTCTCGGCAGTAAAAACACCGGATGAATTACTGCGCCAGTTACGGCGCGCAGTCAGATTATTAAACGGTTCCGTCAATCTTGACTCTCTGGCAGAGGGGGTCTTCCGCTGGTGCCAGGAGAGCGACGACCTGCTCAATCATCACCGCCGCCAGCAGCGGCCAACCGAATTTATCCGTATCCGCTGGGCGCTGGAATATTACCAGGCTGGCGACGCCGATAACGAACAAAATCAATAAAGGACTATCTCATGACAACATTTATTCAGCTTCATTTGTTAACCGCTTACCCTGCTGCCAACCTTAACCGTGATGATACTGGTGCGCCAAAAACTGTGGTACTGGGTGGCGCAACGCGTCTGCGCGTTTCCTCACAAAGTCTGAAACGTGCGTGGCGCACTTCTGCACTTTTTGAACAGGCACTGGCGGGCCATATTGGTATTCGTAGTGGGCGTATTGCGCGTGAGGCGGCAACTATCCTGATTGAGAAAGGAATCGAAGAGAAAAAAGCCATCGAATGGGCGGCAAAAATTGCGGATTATCTTGGGAAAGCTAAAAACGACAAAAAACCAAAAGATCCGCTCACTAACGCCGAAACTGAACAATTAGTTCATATCAGCCCGGCAGAATTTGACGCCGTAAAAGCGCTGGCCCATCAGCTTGCAGAAGAAAAGCGCGCGCCAAAAGAGGAAGATCTCGCGTTGTTACGCAAAGACCGTATGGCGGTAGATATTGCCATGTTTGGTCGTATGCTGGCGAATAAACCCGAGTTTAATGTTGAAGCCGCCTGCCAGGTAGCGCACGCATTTGGTGTCAGTGAAACGATTGTCGAAGATGATTTTTTCACCGCCGTTGATGATTTGCGCCAGGCTTCTGAAGATGCCGGTGCCGGGCATCTTGGTGAAACCGGATTCGGTTCTGCACTGTTCTACACCTATATCTGCATTGATAAAGATCTGCTGGTCGAAAACCTCGGCGGTGACGAAGCGTTAGCTAATCAGACCATACGCGCCTTTACGGAAGCCGCGCTTAAAGTCTCCCCAACCGGCAAACAGAACAGCTTTGCCAGCCGTGCCTACGCCTCCTGGGCGATGGCAGAAAAAGGTACCGAACAACCGCGTTCTCTGGCGGCGGCTTTCTATGAACCCATTAATGGCACCCGGCAGTTAGAGGTGGCGGTGCAGCGTATTACAACGCTTCGCGAAAACATGAATACGGTCTACGAACAGAAGACCGAATGCGCAAGTTTTGACGTGATGAACAAACAGGGAAGCATGAAGGACGTGCTGGACTTTATCTGCGCGTAAGGGGCGGCTTATGAGCCAATATCTGATTTTTCAGCTTCATGGGCCAATGGCATCCTGGGGCGTCGATGCCCCCGGCGAAGTGCGTCATACCCATGAACTGCCTTCGCGCTCAGCATTGCTGGGGCTGCTGGCTGCCGGGGTAGGGATTCGGCGTGATGATACCGAACGCTTAAACGCGTTTAATCGCCACTATTCACTGGTGGTTTGCGCCAGCCGTAACCCGCGCTGGGCACGGGATTATCACACTATCCAGATGCCAAAAGAGGTGCGTAAAGCGCGTTATTTCAGCCGTCGCGAAGAGTTGAGCGACCCTGATCTTCTGAGCGCGATTATCTCCCGGCGCGACTACTACACCGATGCCTGGTGGATGGTGGCGGTGGCAACAACAGCCGATGCGCCTTACAGCCTCGAACAGTTGCAGGACGGTTTACGCCATCCAGTTTTTCCGCTTTATCTGGGGCGAAAAAGTCATCCGCTGGCATTACCTCTTGCGCCGTTACTGCTCGAAGGCAACGCGTGTGATGCCTTATGTAATGCATACCAACAGTATCAGGATCATTTCCATAAACTGAAAGTCTCACTCCCGAAACTTCAGGATGAATGCTGGTGGGAAGGGGAACACGACGGCCTGGTCGCGAGCAAAATATTACGCCGTCGGGATGTTCCTTTAAATCGTCAGCAGTGGTTGTTTGGGGAACGCACCATCAATCAGGGGCCGTGGCTCAGCAAGGAGGAACCATGTACCTCTCAAGAATAACCTTACATACCGGCCAGCTTTCGCCTGCGCAGTTGCTGCATCTGGTGGATCGCGGTGAATATGTGATGCATCAGTGGCTGTGGGATCTTTTCCCTGGCGGCAAAGAAAGGCAATTTCTTTATCGTCGGGAAGAACTCCAGGGCGCGTTTCGCTTTTTTGTCCTCTCGCAGGAACGCCCGGCGGAAAGTGATACGTTCACCATAGAATGCCGGTCATTTGCGCCCGAGCTGCGTACCGGACAACAACTTTGTTTCAACCTGCGGGCGAATCCAACAATCTGTAAATCGGGCAAGCGCCACGATCTGCTGATGGAGGCGAAACGGCAGGTGAGGGGACAGGCGGAAGGAAGTGATGTCTGGTTGCATCAACAACAGGCGGCGCTGGACTGGCTGGCAGCGCAGGGGGAAAGAAGTGGTTTTACACTACTGGATACCTCGGTTGATGCCTACCGACAACAGCAACTCCGGCGGGAAAACTCCCGGCAACTGATCCAGTTCAGTAGTGTGGATTATACGGGGATGCTTACGGTCACCGAACCCGGGTTATTTCTGCAACGTCTTAGCCAGGGATATGGCAAAAGCCGGGCGTTCGGCTGTGGTCTGATGCTGATCAAACCCGGAGCAGAGGCGTGACGTTTGTACCACTGAGTCCGATCCCGTTAAAAGATCGCACCTCCATGATCTTCCTCCAGTACGGTCAGATCGACGTACTGGACGGCGCTTTCGTGCTGATCGACAAAACCGGGATCCGCACGCACATTCCGGTGGGATCGGTCGCCTGCATTATGCTCGAACCGGGAACGAGAGTTTCCCACGCGGCGGTGCATCTAGCCGCCACGGTGGGGACGCTACTGGTCTGGGTCGGTGAAGCGGGCGTTCGCGTTTACTCCTCCGGACAACCCGGAGGGGCGCGGGCAGATAAATTACTCTACCAGGCAAAGCTGGCTTTAACGGAAGATCTACGGTTGAAGGTGGTGCGCAAAATGTATGAATTACGTTTTCGTGAACCACCGCCAGCTCGCCGTTCAGTGGAGCAGTTACGTGGAATTGAGGGATCTCGCGTTCGCCAGACGTATGCATTACTGGCGAAACAATATGGTGTGAAATGGAATGGTCGCAAATACGATCCTAAAGACTGGGAAAAAGGCGATGTTGTGAATCGCTGCATCAGTGCTGCTACATCATGTCTGTACGGTATATCTGAAGCGGCAGTATTAGCCGCGGGATATGCGCCCGCTATTGGGTTTATCCATAGTGGCAAACCGCTTTCATTTGTTTATGACATAGCCGATATCATTAAATTTGATTCGGTTGTGCCAAAGGCATTTGAAATAGCAGCGAGGCAACCCGCAGAACC
>JAIJJM010000115.1 GCA_022728415.1 Collinsella sp.
TCCAGCACCTCATCCGGTGCCAAGCTCGTCGGTACGGTGAAGGATGACGGTCTGCCCGCAGAAGGCGACGTCACCACCAAGTGGGAGCTGGTTTCCGGCCCCGAGGGCGGTACCGCGAAGTTCGTGGACGATACTGCTGCCAGCACCACCGTCACCTTCAACAAGGAAGGCGACTACGTTCTGAAGCTCACCGCTTCCGATGGCGAGAAGGAAGGCTCCAAGGAAATCACCGTTCACGGCATCCCCTCTGACGGTACCGTGAACGTAGCCCCGCAGTCGAGCGCCTCTGCCAGCTACACCAACGGCTACCAGCCGAAGGACAACGCCAAGAAGGTCATCGACGGTCAGGTGGTATACACCAACACGCCGAACGAGACCTGGAACAACTGGGGCGACAACACTGGTGTGGAGCCGTGGCTGCAACTGAAGTGGGCCGGCAAGGTGCCACTGAAGAAGGCCAAGGTCTTCTTCTGGACCGATGGCGGTGGCGTGCCGATGGCCTCATCTTGGAAGCTCCAGTACGCTGACGCTGACGGTAACTGGCAGGATGTGAAGCTGGCTGACGGCCAGTCCTACACGGTCAATCAGAACGAAGGCAACGAAGTGAAGTTCGCCGACACCGTCGAAACCGACAAGCTGCGCGTGGTCTTCCCGAAGGGCGCCATCGTGGGTGCTTCCGAGTTCGAGGCGTACGCCATCGAGCCGGTGAGCGTGGACGAAGTCAACCGACTGGTGCAGACCGGTTCCAAGGCCGATGATCTGAAGCTGCCCTCCACCGTGAGCGCCGTATACACCGACGGTTCTCGCCGTGACCTCGCCGTCACGTGGGATAAGGTGACCGACGCTCAGCTGGCCGCCGATGCCGTATTCGATGTCAAGGGCATCGTCGCTGGTGCGCTGAGCGGTACGGTTGCACACATCGCAGCTCGTTCCGATACCGCATTGCAGACCGTGGGTAATGCGCAGCCGGTTGAGCAGACCGTCTACCAGAACGCCAAGTCCATCGACCTGCCCGCCACGGTTCCGGTGAAGTTCCCGAACGGATACAACGACGACCGCAAGGTCACGTGGAAGGATGCCGACATCAAGGCCATCGACCTGACCAAGGTTGGTGACTACGAGGTGGCTGGTACCGTCGACGACGGTTCGTCTTCCGCAGCTGCCAAGCTCACTGTCCACGTGGTTGCCGACCCGAACGGCTCCTCCACTCCTGAGCCTGAGCCTGAGCCGTTGGTCGGTTGGATTGAAGGCAAGGCGACCAAGACCACCATTTCGCCTGATTCCGAGGCGACCTGGTCACCGGCCGAAGGCAAGCTCAACGACGGCGTAGTCGTCGATGATACTTGGCCGACCACGGATGATCAGAACGTCAACGACAAGGTCTGGGGTTCTTGGGGCAAGGCAAAGGACGGCATGTACGCCCAGTACGACTTCGGTCAGTCCGTGACCGTTGACCAGAGCCGCGCCCAGTTCTGGGCCAACTTCGCTGAGACTGACGATTCGAAGGGTGGTCTGGAAGTCCCGGACGCTTGGAAGATTCAGTACCTCGCCGAGGATGGTTCTTGGAAGGATGTCGAGCCCACCGAGGATTACACCATTGTGCGTAACTCGCCGGCTTCTCGTGCGGATACCGATGCCAAAGGTTGGAGCACTGTGACCTTCAAGCCGGTCGCCACCAAGTCGCTGCGACTCGTGCTCACTCCGCACACCGGCAGCAGCACCTTCGGGGCCGCCGTGGCCGAGTGGGGCGTGCATGGTATTGACGGCACCGAGCCTGAACCTACCCCGGTCGACAAGACCGCGCTCGAGTCGGCTCTTGACACAGCCAACGGCCTCGATGCAAGCCGCTACACCGCCGCTTCATGGGCTGAGTTCCAGCAAATCATTGACGCTGCCCAGGCTGTGTACGACGATGCCAACGCCACCGCAGAACAGGTCGCCGAGCAGGTGACCAAGCTCGAGGACGGCCAGAAGGCACTCGTTGCGCTCGCCACCGACGTGGAGAAGTCCACGTTGCAGGCGGCCATCGATGCGGCCAAAGCCGAGGCCGCTTCCGGCAAGTACACGGATAAGAGTGTCGAGGCCTTGAACAAGGCCATCGAGGCTGCGGAAGGTGTGCTCAAGGTCGGTGAGGTCGGTGAGGTCACTCAGGCCGCCGTCCAGGAAGCGTCCGCTTCGCTGAACAAGGCCGTCAAGGCCTTGGAAGAGAAGCCCGCCGCCGAAACGGTGAAGAAGGAGTCCCTCGAGGCTTCCATCGAGCAGGCCAAGAAGGCTGACAAGTCGAAGTACACCGAGGAGGCATGGCAGGCTCTGCAGAGCCAGATTGCCGCCGCTCAGAAGGTGTACGACGACAAGGATGCCAAGCAGGCCGATGTCGATGCCGCACAGGATGCCCTTGACAAGGCATTTTGGGCCACCAAGGTTGAGCAGAAGCCCGGCTCCCAGCAGCCTGGTGTGACCGACACTGATAAGGATGATAAGGACAACAAGGGTGATCGTGTGCCTCCGACTGGTGCCGCGGTTTCCGTAGTTGCTGCGGCTGCCGTGCTGCTCACCGCCGCAGGCGTGACCATCCTGAAGCGTCGCCAGTCCGGCGACCACGGTTCGGCTCGCCACTCGGCCTGACCCGCAACGGAGTCATTCTGCCGAGTGAGCCCCCTCACAGAGGGGGCTCTAGCCTTTTCCTTCTACCCATCATTACTCTTTTCACTCACTCAATGAGGAGCACTATGAGTTTCCATGTATCCGCGCAATCGGTTCGCGCGGTGGCCGGTGGACTCGTCGCCGCAGCGACATTGCTGTCAGGCCTTGCCCTTGCGCCGACCGCAATGGCCGCCGATTCAGCCACCGCTGACAACGCGCCCAGCGTTGCCGGTCACGCGTATAACGAACTGCCGTATAACAATCCTGATGTCACCGTCACCCAAATCGACAATAGCGCACTGCCCAGCTACATGCGCAACCCCATCGGGCAGAACGAGGGTATTGACACCCCGAACGATCTTTCGCAGAACTACTACTCTGCAGATGCATCCGCGCTGAGCTATGACGGCAAACTCTTCGTCTTCACCGGTCACGATGAGGCTTCGCCCGACTACGGCTCCTTCAACATGAAGGACTGGGGCGTATACGTCACCGATGAAGACGGCCTGAATCAAGGCAAATGGACACATTACAAGACCATCGCCAAGGCAGACCTGTTCAGCTGGGCCACCGGCGATGGCGCGTACGCCGGCCAAGTCGTAGCCGACGATAACGGCACCCCGAGCGACACTTCCGATGATTGGTTCTACTACTACGTGCCGGTGAAGGACAAGGCTTCTGAGGCGGCTGGACAGGACCCGTTCGCCATCGGCGTGGCCAAGTCGAAGAGTCCGCTCGGCCCGTGGAAGGATGCCATCGGCAAGCCGCTGCTCACCACATCGCAAACCCAGATTGAAACCATCGATCCGGCATTCTTTGTGGACGAGGATGGCACCGGATATTTGCACTTTGGTACGTTCGGCACTCAGCTCGCCATCAAGATGAAGAAGGACGCCACAACCGGCCGCACCTCATACACCGAGGTGGAAACCAAGGCTGATGGCACCACGCCGAACCTCCACACCATGAAGGACGCGGACAGCAACGCGAACGGCCCGAAGGGATTCTTCGAGGCGGCGTGGGTGTTCCGTAAGGGCGATACCTATTACAACGTGTACGACGGCGGTAAGCCCGGTTCGGGCACGGCCACCTGCGTGGAATCGAACTATCAAGCTTGCATCCAGTACTCCACTTCCGACAGCCCGCTCGGCCCATGGAAGTACCAAGGCGTAATCGTGCCTTCTGGCTCGGCCACCACGATGCACCCCTCGGTGCTCCAGTTCGGCGACAAATGGTATGTGACCTATCACACCGGCGACAAGGAAGGCGGCACCGATTTCCGCCGTGCCGTGTGCATTGATGAAGTCGATTGGACCGCCGACGGCCAGATGGTTTCCACCGCCCATCCAACCAAGGCCGAGAAAACGCAGCCCTCCACCAACGTGGCTCCGTACGCAAAGGTGAGCGCCACGTTCACTGAAACGCCTGCTTGGAAGGGTTCGGTGAACGACGGCCGTGTGTTGCAAACCGCTGTGGTCCCGCCGAATCACTGGACCAACTACCGTTCTATCCCGCAATCGCAGTCCGGCGATTCTCTGGTCTATCAATGGGATGGCACTGTGCGCGTCAACTCGTCTAAGGTTTGGTTCGACGTGGATTCCAACGCTCTGCGCGCGCCCGCCTCGTGGAAGATTCAGTACTTGGACGCGGACGGCACATGGAAGGATGTCACCAACCCGAGTGCCTATACAACGACCACAGGCAAGGCCAACCCCAACGCCGTCACCTTCGATGCGGTGACCACTACTGCCTTAAAGCTCGACATGACCGGTCAAGCTGTGGATGGCGGCTATGCCTCCGTGGCCGTTGCTGAATGGGAAGTCGGCTCCGACTCCAGCGAATCGCTGGCAATCACTGCGCCGAAGAGCGTGACCACCGCCACCGGTACTGCGCCTACTCTGCCGGCCACAGTGGATGTGAAGTACGGGAACCCAACCGTTGCCTCCCCAGTAATTTGGCGTCCAGTTGATGCTTCCTCGTATGCCAAGGTCGGTTCGTTTACGGCCTACGGCGTGGTCGCCGGCGTGCCCGGTGAGGCAAGCGAGCAGGGCAATGTGTCGGTAAATGTCACCGTGCAGGACGGCTACCAGCCTGCCGCTGATACCACGAAGCCGACTGTAACCGTTGCCGTTACTGCTAACGCAGGCAATAGCGAGTGGCTCACCACCGCTCCGTTCGCCACCGTGCAGGCCACGGACGACACCGCACCTATCGCCAAGCTGGAGATTTCCGCTGATCAAGGCAAGAGCTGGACCACCATCGCCGCGAATGCAAACGCGGCCATTGCCACGCTTTCCCAGCAGGGCGATGTCGAAGTGTGGGCTCGCGCCACCGATCAGGCCGGCAACGTTTCCGACGTGGCCAAGGCCGGCGGCAAGGTGGACTCCGCCGCGCCAACCGTGACCGCCGCCGCCGATAAGGAGGAGCGCACGCTGACCTTGACCGCTGATGACGGCACCGGTTCCGGTGTCGCATCAATTGAATACCGCATTGGCACAGACGGTCAATGGGCCACGTACAGCAAGCCGATTGCTGCTCCGAGCGCGTCGCGCGCCACCGTGTACTACCGCGCCACCGATAAGGCCGGCAACGTGTCCGCTTCGGCGAAAACCGACATTCCATCCGACACTTCCGTGCCGCTGACCGGCTACATTGAGGGCGATGCCACCGCCACCGATGTGGACGGCAAGGCATCCGGCTGGGTCAAGGGTGCCGCCGCGTTGAACGACGGCAAGATCATTCCCGATATCACCATTGCCAACGAGGATGTCTGGGGCACTTGGCCCAACACCGGTGAGATGCGCCTCGACTACGAGTGGGACCGTGAAGTGACTATCGACTCTAGCCGCGTGCAATTCACCTCGGATGATGGCGGATTGGGTATTCCGGCATCGTGGGAATTGCAGTACTGGGACGCCTTGGCGAACAACGGTGCCGGCAACTTCGTGGATATTCCCGACGCCACCTACACTGTGACCGCCAATTCACCGTCTGCTGGCTGGGCCACCGGCGATGCCAAGGGGTGGTCTGATGGCACGTGGAACACTCCGGTCAAGACTACCAAGTTGCGTATGGTTATCACGTCCGGCTCGGCTTCTCCGGCTGTTGCCGAATGGCAGGTTCATGCCATTGACGACAGTACGCCTGAGCCGCCTGAGCCCACACCGATCGACAAGACCGAGCTCAAGCAGGCGCTCGCTGACTCGCCTAAGGCTGACGATGCCTCCAAGTACACCGAGACTTCATGGGCGGAGTACGCGGCGGTATTGGATTCGGCGCAGCAGGTGTATAAGGCTGAGGATGCCACCGAAGCTGCGGTGGTGGATGCCGCAACCCAGCTGAAGCAGGCAGCGAAGAAGCTGGTGCTTGTAGCTACGGTGCAAGATCGTGCCGCGCTGAGCGCTCAGCTCGATGCCGCTGCTGCCGTGGATCGCACAAAGTGGACTGATGAATCGCTGGCCGTGCTTGATTCGGCAGTCGCTACGGCGAATGCGCTGACGAGTGATGGTCAGGCCGCCCAGTCTGACGTACAGGCTGCGACTGAGGCAATCAGCGATGCCATCGCGGGTCTGGTTGAGAAGAGCACCACGAAGCCTGGCCAGGGTGGCGATAAGCCCGGTTCCGGCACGGACAAGCCCAACCAAGGCAACGATTCCAACCAGAACAAGGGTGATGCAGACTCCGGCAAGCACAAGAAGATACCTGACACCGGTGCAGCCGTGCTTGGTGTTGGCATCCTCGCCGTGGTACTTGCTGTTGCGGGTGTAATCATCCTCAAGCGCCGCAAGTCCGGTACCTGCTAGTCCCACTCGCTCGGCCTAGCATCACCAAGCCCCCGCGCATGAACAGCGGGGGCTTCACTTTTGTTCAATAACAAGCATTATGTGCGCGTATGAGACTACGATGGTGGGGAATCTACGAACAGGGGCAGCAATGACGGCATACATGGACCATAAGGATCTCGCCAACGAAGTTATCGATCAGGCGCGCGCACAAGAGATTACTGATGGTGTGCATCGCGTGCTTGACCGGATTGCCTCAGCGGAGTCCGCAGCCGGGCGTGCTGCCGGTTCGGTCCAATTGCTGGCTGCCACCAAGACGCGCGATGTCGGCGAGATTCTGGCGGCTATTGATGCTGGTATTCGCGTGATTGGTGAGAATCGTCCACAGGAGATTACTGTCAAGGCTGACGGTCTGGCAAAACGACTGGGGGAGCGTGGTTATTCGCTAGGCGTGATTGATGCCGCTGAGGCTGACACGGCCAATGCCGCAGCTGCAACGCATATTCCCTTCCATCTCATCGGCCAATTGCAGGCCAATAAAATCGGC
>JAIJJM010000116.1 GCA_022728415.1 Collinsella sp.
CCCACGCCACGCGCCCCTTCGTCGCCAGCCACTCCAACTCCCGCACCGTCTGCGGCGTCAAGCGCAACCTCACCGACGACCAGTTCCGCACCATCCGCGACATGGGCGGTATCGTCGGCCTCAACTACTGCAGCAAGTTCCTATCCAACGACGCAACCGACAAGACCGCCGCAGACGTCACCTTCGACCAGCTGGCAGTCCATATCGAACACTGGCTTGACCTGGGTGGCGAAAATGTCATCGCGCTCGGCGGCGACTGGGACGGTGCCGCGGTTCCCACTTTCCTCTCCGATGCCAGCAAAATGCCCGAATTCCAGAACATGCTCTCCAGGCATTTTGGCAAGACCGTGATGCAGAAGCTCTGCAGCGACAACGCGCTTGCCTTCTTTGAGCGTTATTAATTTCACATCCCTTGAGCGGGCCGGCATGCCGAACGGTCGACATGCCGGCCCGTCCCCAATCTGAAGGACCGCTTTTGACGCAGCAGTTTACGTTTTTCCTATCCCGACCGGATGGGACGCCCATCCCCGTCGTCGTTACCAAAAAGCGCGTCAAGAACTTCAACCTACGCGTCACATCGAGCGGTGAGGTCCACGCCAGCGCACCGCTCGGCGCCAGTCGCGAGCGCATCGAAGCCTTTGTGAAGCGCAACAGCGCCTGGATAATCAGCCGACTTGCCCAGCGCGAGCAACGTCAGGCAACGGCGCGAGAGCCGCTCAGTCCCTCGTCCATCATTGCACTTTGGGGCAAGCCCATCACGGTGCAGGATGCACTCGATCACAACTTTGCATCACCCGTACCGCGGCCCAAACAGGCCACCTTTGCAAGTTTTATGGGTACCGACGAGACAGACGAACGCCCACGGGCCAAGCGGCACGCAATCCTCGACGGCCTAACGCCCGATGAACTCCAAGCCAACATCAACCAGCTTTATACGTCCGAGGTCACCACGGCACTGCGCGATATGGTGCACGCGCACGAAATCGCAATGGGCGTCACCGTGGCCCGCGTCTCTGTGCGCAGCATGAAAACGCGCTGGGGATCATGCACGCCCAAGACCGGCGCCATTCGCATCGCACGCGAACTTGCCGCCTATCCCATCGAGTGTCTCGACATGGTTGTCGCCCACGAGCTTGTCCATCTGCTTGAGCCAAGCCACAACCAGCGGTTCCACGCCCTGCTCGACACGTACTGCCCCAACAATAGAGCACTGTCTCAGCGGCTCAAGCAACCACCCATAGAGACGTATTAGAACCGGTTAGCGCACGCGCTCGATCTCGACACCGCAGCTTGCCAGGGGAAGACCGACAGGCGCCCAAGGCTTATCGAGCTTAACGCGCACACCAAGCAACGAGGGGTAACGGCGCAGCAGCATCTGGGCTGTCCCCTCGGCTGCCGCCTCGATGAGTTTAAACGTATGCTCGCGCAGATAGCCATCAACATCGTGGCACACCGAGCCATAGTCAATCGAGGCGTCCAGGTTATCGTGCTCCCCCGCCGCGCGCAGGTCGGCATAGAGCACCAGAGAAACGATGAACTTCTGACCCAGCGCGTTCTCCTCGGGATACACGCCATGGTTGGCAAAAACCTCAAGGCCATCAATGACAATACGGTCGGCATGGCGAAGGTCGTCATAGCTCACATGGGGTACCGCCGTCGCAGCAGAAATTTCGCCCCTACCACGACGAGCGAGCTCAGCACCCTCGGTCTTGGTGGCATTCTCAGGCAGTTTTTTGTTACTCATCGCGATCGTCTCCTTCGTTTAGAACCCCGATCGCGCATACCGGCTACACGCGAATCGACAGGTTCTTTTTATCGTCGCTCCAGTTGCAAGCATTGCGCGCGGGGCATGCAAAGCAGGCGCGTGACGCTTTGTCGGCTGCATAGAGCAGACGCTCAAGCGGTTGGCTGTTCACGCGCAGCTTTCGATGGCCCAGAATGGCCGTCTTAATGGCTGCGGCATCGGCCGGCTCAAACGCCACGTCATCGGGCATGCCGCCGAGGATCGCATCAGCGACGCGTTCGCTTGCAACATCATGGGATATACCCGATTCATACTGTTCATCTTTGCCGATATCGTGAAGAAGTGCCGTGGCGTAGATGACCTCGCGGTCAAATTCGAGCTGTTCCTCGAGATTCTTGATCCACATAATACGGGCAACATCCAGCAGGTGGTCAATACCGTGGCGGCAAAAGATGCGCCCCGATTCCAACCGTGCAATGTTGCCCAAGTGCCACCGGAACAGCCCGTTGGCACAAATATAATCAATGCGAGGCATGGCACCAAAGGGAGTCAGGCCCGAAGCCATAAAACCGCGACGCAGTGTTCCCTCGTCCGTATTCGATGTAAAGTCGTTAACGACTCTCATAGCTAGCGTCCCAGCATCCTAAAGAATCGCTCCTCGAGCGCCGGATCGGTCTCAAAGACACCGCGGCGGGCGAGCGTTACAGTCTTGGTGCCGGGCTTTTGCACGCCGCGCATGGTCATGCACATATGCTCAGCTTCCATGAGCACAATCGCTCCCTGGGGAGCGAGATAATCCATGAGAGCGTCGGCAACCTGCGCACACAGCTGCTCCTGCAGCTGCAGACGGCGGGCATAAACCTCAACCGTGCGAGCAAGCTTAGACAGGCCCGCCACCCGACCGTTGGGGATATAACCAATGGCAGCCTTGCCATAAAACGGCAGCAGATGGTGCTCGCACAACGAGTAAAACGTAATGTCACGCTCGATAACCAAATCGTTCGAAGCGACGGCAAAAGTTTTGGACAGATGCTCCTCGGCACTCTGGTCCATACCGCCGGCAATCTCGCTATACATACGGGCAACGCGTGCTGGCGTCTCCAGCAGCCCCTCACGAGACGGCTCCTCGCCTATACCTTCAAGCAGCAGCTTCATGGCAGTCTCGACTTTTTCCTGATCGACCATCTGGGCCTCACTTTTTTCGATTTCGCGTTCGCGCTATGGTACCACGACGGCACGCAACCTCTGCCAGCTACATAGTATGGGTCGAATAGACCGGATCATCACGCCAAAGCTCCACGGCGTCGCAAAGCGCAACGTTTTCACGCTCGGCACGGGCACGCGTAGCATTCATATCAATCACGCGCTGATTGCTCGAGCCCCTAAAGCGCAACGAGATATCGTACAAATCCTGAACGAACGGACCGTCCACCAACATATCGAGGCAGGCGAGAATGCGGCCCGTCACCTCGGTATGATGATGCCCGCCCGGCATAAGCTCCTCGAGTACGTCGCCGGTAAAGCACCAAATGGTCTTTCCCGACCCCACAGGATAAGTGGCACGAACGCGCTCAATGAAATCAACGAGCCCCGCCTGGTTCTCGGGTTCCATGGGCTCCCCGCCCAGAATTGTCAGGCCATCAATAAAGGGATGGTCGAGACTCTCGATAATCTTGTCCTCGACGGCACGATCGAACGGCTCGCCCGCAGCAAAGTCCCACGCGACAGAGTTAAAGCAGTTCTTGCACCCACGACGGCATCCACTCACAAACAGAGAAGTACGAACGCCTTCCCCATCGGCAATGTCGAAATACTTAATGTTCGCGTAGTTCATAAGTAACCTTCCTGGGGGTCTGGAGTATATCATCCCGTCCTCAAACAGCTTCGCTCGCTGCGCTCGCTGCAGAACTGCGGGCGGGACGATATACTCCAGACCCCTCGCGAGCGATACTCGGTGAACGGAGCGAACATCGAGTATAGGGTTCGAGGTCCAATAAATACCAAGCTGCAGCTCAACCGCCATTGAAAGCGAATCGTCATTGCAGCTCCACTCATTTCTGCTAAGAACTTCGAGGGGTGAGCAGACCGCGCACTGCATCTCAGCTACGTCAACTTGGCTGAACCGAGAGGGCCGATTGGGCTTTTGCTCGATATGAGTTCCGCACGCAAAGAAGGCCACTTAATGTGGCCTTCGTCTTGCGCAGGACTGTCCGAAATAGCGAGCAAATGCCCAAGCGGCCCTCTCGGTTCAGCCACGGAGCGGTATTAGAGATGCAGCACGCGGTCGCGGATCTCCTCGGTTCGACCCTGGTTCCAGAACTGGGTACCGATGTAGCCGCACGTGCGACGGGCGACATTCATCTTCTCCTGGTCACGATTGCCGCAGTTGGGGCACTCCCACACCAGTTTACCGTCGTCCTCGATAATGCGGATCTCGCCATCGTAGCCGCACACCTGGCAGTAGTCGCTCTTGGTGTTGAGCTCGGCGTACATGATGTTGTCGTAGATGTACTGCATCACGCGAATGACAGCCTTGAGGTTGTCCTGCATGTTGGGAACCTCGACGTAGGAGATGGCACCGCCCGGCGAAAGCTGCTGGAACATGCCCTCGAACTTGAGCTTGTCGAATGCGTCGATCTCCTCGGACACGTGGACATGGTAGCTGTTGGTGATGTAGCCCTTGTCCGTCACGCCCGGGATGATGCCAAAACGACGCTGCAGGCACTTGGCAAACTTGTAGGTCGTCGACTCAAGCGGAGTACCATACAGTGAGAAGTCGATATCGCTTTCGGCCTTCCACTCGGCGCACTTGTCGTTCATGCGCTGCATGACGGCCATGGCAAACGGCGTGCCCTCCTTCTCGGTGTGGCTGTGGCCCGTCATGTACTTGACGCACTCATACAGGCCAGCATAGCCCAGGCTGATGGTGGAGTATCCGCCCACGAGCAGCTTGTCGATCGTCTCGCCCTTCTTCAGACGGGCGAGGGCGCCGTACTGCCAAAGAATCGGGGCGGCATCAGAAAGCGTACCCATCAGGCGCTCATGACGGCACAGCAGGGCACGGTGGCACAGCTCAAGGCGTTCATCGAAGATTTTCCAGAACTTGTCCATGTCCTGTTGCGAGCTCAGCGCGACATCGGGCAGGTTGATGGTCACAACGCCCTGGTTGAAGCGACCGTAATACTTGGGCTTGTTCGGGTCATAGTTCAGCGCGTTGGCTACGTTGTTAAATCCGTTACCGGAGCGGTCGGGCGTCAGGAAGCTGCGGCAACCCATGCAGGTGTAGCAGTCGCCGTTGCCGGCGGTCTCGCCCTTCGACAGCTTGAGCTCGCGCATCTTCTTCTCGGAGATGTAGTCGGGCACCATGCGCTTGGCGGTGCACTTCGCAGCCAGCTGAGTCAGGTAGAAATACGGGGAATCCTCGTAAACGTTATCGTCCTCGAGCACGTAGATAAGCTTGGGGAACGCCGGGGTGATCCACACGCCGGCTTCGTTCTTAACGCCCTCATAGCGCTGACGAAGCGTCTCCTCCACAATCATGGCAAGGTCATGCTTCTCCTGGGGCGTACGGGCCTCATTGAGATACATAAAGACCGTCACGAACGGCGCCTGGCCATTCGTGGTCATAAGGGTCACGACCTGATACTGAATCGTCTGGACGCCGCGACGAATCTCATCGCGCAGGCGGTCCTCAACGACCTCACGGACCTTCTCGGCAGACGCAGAGACGCCAAGCTCCTCGAGCTCGCGGGCAACCTCGCCACGAATCTTCTGACGGCTCACCTCGACAAAGGGGGCGAGATGGGTCAGCGAAATCGACTGACCGCCGTACTGGGAAGATGCGACCTGGGCGATAATCTGCGTCGCGATATTGCAGGCAGTCGAGAAGCTGTGCGGCTTCTCGATCAGCGTGCCAGAGATAACGGTGCCGTTCTGGAGCATATCCTCCAGGTTCACCAGGTCGCAGTTGTGCATGTGCTGGGCGAAGTAGTCCGAATCGTGGAAGTGAATCAGGCCCTCGTTGTGGGCATCCACGATCTCCTGGGGCAGCAGCACGCGCTGCGTCAGGTCCTTGGAGATCTCGCCGGCCATGTAGTCGCGCTGAACGGAGTTGACAGTCGGGTTTTTGTTAGAGTTCTCCTGCTTGACCTCTTCGTTGTTGCATTCGATCAGCGACAGGATCTTGTCGTCGGTCGTGTTCTTTTGGCGCTTCAGGCTCTGAACATAGCGATAAATGATGTAGTGGCGAGCGACCTCATAGCAGTCGAGACGCATGATCTCGTCCTCGACCAGATCCTGGATCTCCTCGACCGATACGGTGTGCCCTGCATTTTCACATGCCTCGGCAACGTTTTGTGCCGCGTAAACCACCTGACGGTCGGTTAGACGAGAGCTCTCCTCGACCTCCAAGTTTGCGGCGCGGATGGCATTGACGATCTTGTCGATGTCAAAGATAACCTCGGTGCCGCTGCGCTTGATGATCTTCATCCTCTTGCCTCTTTCGCATCGTAGTCTCATTGCGCTTCAGAGCCAAACGATGCCCGGCAGGGCTTGCCCCTGTCTTGCGGCGCCGTCGCGCAATCTGTGTTCTCGATAAACCATAAGCCTCCATGCGGACATTCCCAGGAGCCGATCAAGCGGCTCAAGGACACGTTCAAAAGAGGCAGTTAAGGTCTTCGTTCTCTGTCCGCCATCTATCATACGACAAAGATGCATCTATATCCTGTATTCTTTTTTTAGGTCAAACACAACATATAGTGTTTCAGCAGGTCAAAGCAATTAGTCATTTTGCAGACGCATTAAAAATGAGGGGTATTTGACAAGTCGGTAAAACGTTACCAACACGACTACCTGCATGGCAGCTATAAAACCCCTTAGTCAAGCCGCCGACAAATCCTACCAAAACTAAGCCACTCATGCCAAAAGAATCCAAAAGATTATGCTTGACCAACATGTTGCGGTCACGATCGGCCAGGACGTATGCAATCTGCCGGTACCCCTACGGGATGCGAAGATCATCGCGTACAGACCTTGAATCAATAATTGGTGTCTTATTTGGCGGCGAGCTTGGTGACAAAAAAACAGCCCAGAGGACATAGCCTCTGAGCTGCGAACATTTGGTGGGCGTTAGAAGATTTGAACTTCTGACCTCTTCCGTGTCAGGGAAGCGCTCTCCCCCTGAGCTAAAC
>JAIJJM010000117.1 GCA_022728415.1 Collinsella sp.
ACCTTTCCTGTTGCTGCCGCTATCGGCTTTTTCTCATCCATGATACTCCGCCACGCACAAAAAAGACGGCCCCGCAGGACCGCCTTTCGTATCGTTTTACCGCGTCCGACAAGAAACGTCGCAATGCCCCACGCTAATCGCGACGACCGAGGATGTTCAGAATGCGCAGGAACACGTTGATAATGTCCACGAACAGGTTGGATGCCATGAGCACGGCGTTGGGCAGCGTGGGCGACACCGTCGTGGCAACATAGGTGTCGTAGCCAATAAACCCGGCGAACACCACGATTACGATCAGGTCGGTGATGGTCTGCGAGACGCCCATGAACATCAGCACGATCTCGACCAGAATCGTGGCAAGCAGAATGCCGAAGCCGATGCCATACACACGCTGGAAAAACTTGGGGAACGTCACGCCCAAGGCACCAAAGACAAAGGTAATGGCAGCGGTGGCGATAAAAGCGGTGTTGATGGTGGGCAGGTCATAGTTGGCAAGGCCAAACGACGCGGTCAGGCCAAAGGTGCTCGCAAAGATCACGTAACCCACGAGCGACAGGCCCACGGACTGTTTGCCCGCAGCGGCCGACATCATGACGATGCCGACAATAGTCAGGATAAACGAGCCAAAGACCAGTGGCAGGGCGGCCCCGCTCATCATCATGCGAGCAAACGCCATGGTGCTCGTAAAGTAAGCACCGGCGCCCATGGCACAAAAGCCCAAGAAAATGAAGGCAGACATGGCGAGATTGTACGCGCGCGGCGACATCTCCTTGGCGCGGCTTGCGCCGGTCTCGATGGGGCCGTTCTGATAGCCCTGGATATCGTTCATACTTCGTCCTTTCAAAAAGCGCACGACAGCGCCATAGGTGACAAGATTCCTGTCATTGTACCCGAATGCCGTACGTCCTTACCTACGGCGCTCGCCCTCAAGCGTACGATCAAAGGCCCAGACCCACCAACGCATCACGTGCGCCTGCGAGCCGTCCGCCCGCTCGCGCGTCTGGTCCTCCAGATACAACTCGGTCGCGTGCCCGCCAAAACGCACCTTATATGTTGCCGTACGGACACCGTGGACCATCAGGTCAAACCCGGTGGTCGAGATAATTTCGTCGATCGTAAAGCAGCGACCGTCGACCCAGCAGACGGTGACCGGCACGACTTGTCCGCCCGCAAGGATGCGGGCCACGACGTCCACATACTGCTTGTGCACGCGCCGAGTTTTGCCGTCTGTCTGTCGATATTCCATGCCCCCTATTATCGAACGCGTGTTTGCATGTTGTAAAGCGGACAGACTGTGGTTTTGGGGTGTCGGAGCGCACGCGCGTGTCCGCGCAACGTATGAGCAAAAGGAACGACCGCGGTCAACAGAGCTAATATTCAATTGTAGTGCCGAAAAATTCACTTCTCCCATCAGAACTAGGTAAAGAAACTCGCAGGAGGTGATACGATTTATCATGTTTTTGTAACGTGTCTGCAAACTTCGAGAAAGCCCATATATGGACGTAACGTTCTCAACCTTCCTCGGCCAACTTGTGTCGAACCCAGTCCTTGCCGTCACCGTGATCCTCGCGCTCGGTGCCATCTTCGTCAACGGATGGACCGACGCGCCCAACGCCATCGCGACCTGCGTCACCACGCGTTGCATGCCCGCCCGCGCCGCCATTCTCATGAGCGCCGCATTCAACTTCTTGGGCGTGCTCATCATGACTCACTTTAACGCGAGCGTCGCCAACACCATCTCACATATCGTCGACTTTGGCGGAAACAGCACCATGGCGCTCGCTTGCCTGTGCGCGGCGCTCTTCTCTATCGTCGTCTACGGCGCCACGGCATCGCGCTTTGGCATTCCCACCTCTCAGAGCCACAGCCTCATCGCCGGCCTCACCGGCGCCGCCATCGCCCTCGGCGGTGCCGGCAGCGTCAACATCCATGAGTGGATGAAGGTCATCTACGGCCTGGCGCTCTCCATCGGTCTGGGCTTTGTCATGGGCTGGGTCCTGTGCAAACTCGTCTCGATTCTGTTTGCCGCCGCCAATAGGCGACGTGCCAACGTCTTCTTTAAATATGCTCAGATCGCGAGCGCTGCGGCCATGAGCTTTATGCACGGCGCGCAGGATGGACAGAAGTTCATCGGCGTGCTCATTTTAGGTGTCGCCTTCGCCAACGGCCAGACCGGCGTCGGCGACGCCGGCATCCCCATCTGGATCATGCTGCTGTGCTCGGCCACCATGGGCATCGGCACCAGCGTGGGCGGCGAGCGCATCATCAAGTCCGTCGGCCAGAGCATGGTCAAGCTCGAGAAGTATCAGGGCTTCTCCGCCGACCTCGCAGGCGCCGCGAATCTGCTGCTTGCCACCCTTACCGGTATCCCTGTGTCCTCCACCCACATCAAGACTTGCGCCATCATGGGCGTCGGCGCCGTCAAGCGCCTTTCGGCCATCAACTTCGGCGTGGTCAAAGACATGATGTTCACCTGGTTCTTCACCTTCCCCGCCTGTGGACTCATCAGCTTTGTCATGGCCAAGCTGTTCATGATGTTCATCTAGTCACACCGAGCGCCCATCCGGACCGCAACACTTCGCCCACCCGTCTTCGCCTCGAAAGGACCCACTCATGGCAAAGAAACCCGATTCGTTCTACTTTGACAACTACGTCGCCTGCGCCGATCTTGCCGTCCACGCTGCCGAGCTGCTCACCCAGATTTTCGAGAACTTCGATCCCGCGAAGATTCACGATATGCTCGACAAGATGCACGCGATCGAGCATGCGGCCGACAAGAAGCACCATGAGCTTGAGGACGCCCTGCTCACGGCCTTTATCACCCCGCTTGAGCGCGAGGACCTGAACCTGATGAGCTGCTCGCTCGACACCGTGCTCGACCGTATCGAGGGCGTCGTGCAGCGCGTCTACTTCACCAACATCCAGAGCATCCATCCCGATGCCATCGTGATCGCCCACAAGGTGACCGACGCCTGCCGCGCCATGAAGGACCTGATGGTCGAGCTGCCCAACTACCGCAAGTCCAAGACCCTGCGCGAACTCGTCATCCAGATCAACACCATCGAGTCCGAGGCCGACGAGCTCTACATCAACGCTATGCGTAACCTGCATGTCAACGGCAAGGATCCGCTCGAGGTCATCGCCTGGCGCGACGTCTATGCCTTCCTGGAGTACTGCGCTGACTGCTGTGAGAATGTGGCTGATGTTGTGGATTCGATTGTCATGAAGAACAGTTAATTGGGGGTACGTGTCCCGGCGGCGAAGGGCCGGCCACGGTTTGCTTTCTCACTCCGGCTGCTTTGCAGAGTCGTTCGAAAGTAAACCGTGGCCGGCCCTTCGCCTTACGCACCACCATTGGGAACCTTGGCTGATGGTTAAAATGCGATGGGGGCTTGGCTGATGCGGCCTTTTATGTCCGAATGAACACTTAGAGCCTGTACTGAGCGTTTGGCTGGAAGGAGCTTTGGGTACCCTTTGTTTTGCTTTAGGTTGATTCGTTGAATTTGGAGGGCTTGGTTGTGAATTATTTGGATCTGGCTCGGTCTCGGTATTCTTGTCGTTCGTTTGAGGACCGTCCTGTTGAGCAGTCGGTGGTGGATGCCATTGTTGAGGCGGGGCGTATTGCTCCTTCTGCTTGCAATAATCATCCAAGCCGCGTGATGGTGCTTGATACTCCGGAGTTGTTGGAAAAGGCTGCTGCTTGCCAGCCGCGCTTTGCTCGTGATGGGTCTATCTTTGGGGCGCCGCTTATCTTCCTTATCTGCAGCGTTACCGATGACGCCTGGGTGCGCCCGTATGACCAGATGAACTCCAGCGAGATCGACACCTCGATCGTGTGCGATCAGATGATGATGGAGGCGAAAGAGCAGGGCCTGGGTACGTGTTGGGTGTGCCATTTTAAGCCCGAGGTGGCCTGCGAGCAGTTCAGCCTCCCCGAGGGCGTCTATCCGTATCATATGCTCGTCTGTGGCTATCCTGCCGACCATATCGCCGATCCCGAGCATCGCGAGGCCCGCACCATTCCCCTCCCCGACTTCCTCCTCAAGTAGATTTTTGGGACATGCCTTAAAATCTACCTCTGACCGCTCACCCGTTCGCCGAGTTCTGCAATCACATCAGCAGAGCTCGGCCTTCCCATGCTTATCCTTAAAGTCCAGTCGAAAGACCGATGCTTTGGAGGATCTATGTCACGAGGCCCACGAACCCTAACGGAAAAAGGATGCTATCACGTGGTTCAAAAGGGCGCCGGCGGACAGCAGATCTTCGAGGACGCCGAAGATAGGCTTTACTATCTCAATCTACTCAACAGGTCGTTTCAACGCCACCACATGCGCCTCTTGGCATGGTGCCTAATGGACAACCATACGCACCTGTTACTCGATGACCCAGATGCCAACGTGAGCGAGGCATTCCAGAGACTCGGCACCGGATATGCAATGTTTTTTAAAGGAAAAACCGGGCTGGAGGGCCCCGTGTTCAAGGGTCGCTTCTACAGCAAGCCTATCGAAGACGACAATCAGCTCTTGCAAGCCATGAGGTATATCCACGATAACCCAGTCAAAGGGGGACGTGCCTCCCTATTGGAATACCGATGGAGCAGTTTTCACGAATACATGACTGAGCCGCAGATTACCGACACATCAACGATTAACGCCCTGCTCGGCAGCACCGGGAGCTTCTATCGATTTAGTACGTCCGGACTTCCCAATGCGTATTACATCAAAACCGGAAGGTCAATTTCTGAGCAGGATTATCGTGAAGTTGCCGAAGCCGCCTTATATCCTTTGCGATGTGTGCAAGTCAAAAGCCTGGAAAAACCACCGCGAAATGAAGCGCTGATCAAACTTGCAGACATCGGACTTTCGCTCAAACAAATCGAACTCGTAACAGGCATCCCCCGTAGCACGGTATTTAAAATCATCAAAAAAGGTAGAAATTAAGGCATGTCTCAAAAATCTACCTAGAGCAAAACGCCCCATATGAGATCATCACTCAAATGGGGCGTTCGGCGCTGTGCAACCAGCCTTACTGCTGCTTCGGCATCAGCGGATTCTCACGCGACAGGAGATTCATAAACTCCTCGCCCGTGATGGTCTCCTTCTTGTACAGATAACGAGCCAGCTCGTGGAGCTTGAACTTGTTCTCCTTCAGGATCTGCAGAGCGCGGTCATGCGCGTCCTCGATCAGCTTGGCGACAATCGCATCCACGCGCTCGGCCGTGCCGGGGGCGCAGGTGAGCGACGTATCCTGGTTGAGGTACGCGTTCTGCACGGTACCGAGAGCCATCATGCCAAACTCATCGGACATACCAAAGCGCGTCACCATGTTGCGGGCGAGCTTGGTGGCCTGCTCGATATCGTTGGCAGCACCGGTCGTCATCTCACCAAAGATGAGCTCCTCGGCTGCGCGGCCACCACAATAGACGGCGAGCTTGTCCAGGACCTCCTGGCGCGTGGTCAGGAAACGCTCATCCTCCTCGACCTGCATGGTGTAGCCCAGAGCACCGCTCGTGCGCGGCACGATGGTGATCTTCGTGACCGGCGCGGAACCCTTCTGGCGGGCGGCAACGATGGCATGGCCGATCTCGTGGTAAGAAACGACCTGCTTCTCGTGGTCGGACAGCACCGTGGACTTACGCTGCTGGCCGGCGATGACGACCTCCACCGACTCCTCAAAGTCGTCCTGCGTGGCGCGCTTGCGACCCTCGCGGACGGCACGCAGGGCGCCCTCGTTGATGATGTTGGCCAGGTCGGCGCCCGAGGCACCGGGCGTGGCGCGGGCAATCGCGGTCAGGTCGATCGGCGGCTGCGTCTTCACGCTCTTGGCATGCAGCTCGAGGATGTTTTTGCGGCCGGTCAGATCGGGCAGCTCAACGGGAATGCGACGATCAAAGCGGCCGGGGCGCAGCAGGGCCGGGTCAAGGCTGTCGGGACGGTTAGTGGCAGCGAGGACGACGATACCCTTGTGGTTATCGAAGCCGTCCATCTCGGTCAGCAGTTGGTTAAGCGTCTGCTCGCGCTCATCGTTGCCGCTAAAGCCGCCGCCGTCACGCTTCTTGCCGATGGTATCGATCTCATCGATAAACACGATGCACGGGGCCTTTTCCTTGGCCTGCTTAAACAGGTCACGAACCTTGGCGGCACCGCGGCCGACGAACATCTCGACGAACTCAGAGCCCGAAATGCTAAAGAACGGAACGCCCGCCTCGCCGGCAACGGCCTTGGCAAGCAGGGTCTTACCGGTACCCGGAGGGCCAACAAGAAGAGCACCGCGAGGCAGCTTGGCACCGATCTCCTCGTAGCGCTGCGGCTTCTCCAGAAAGTCGACGACCTCCTTGAGGGACTCCTTGGCCTCTTCCTGGCCGGCGACGTCCTTAAAGGTCACGCCCACGTCCTTGGAGGCAATCACGCGAGCACCGGACTTGCCCAGTCCACCGCCGCCAAAACCACCGCCGCCAAAGTTCATCGACGGACCGTCATCACCCATGGCCTTCTTCATGCGGCGGTTGAGCCACCAGCCGATCAGGAAGAAAATCGCCATGGGAAGAATGAGGGTGAGCAGGTAGTAGGTCATCAGACCCGAGTTCTTATCGGGAACGACCGACTCAAGCGAGGCGCCAGATTCAAGCACGCGATCGGTAAAGCCCGCGTCATTCGGCACGCCGGTCGTCTTGTAGGCGATGTTCTCGTCCTCGCCCTTCTTGGTGTAATAAATCGAGTAATCGTCTGTGTTGTACTCGACCTTGTCGACACTCTTCTTATCGAGCGCTTTGACAAACGTCGAGTAATCGGTCTTCGTAATCTGCTGCGTGTGACCGATGTTGGGGAACAGAACGGTCGAGAGCACGAGGTAGACGACGAAGGCGATGAGCACGTAGAGGATAATATTCCGTCTACGTTTGTTGTCAT
>JAIJJM010000118.1 GCA_022728415.1 Collinsella sp.
CGACGCTGGGCACGAAAGGACAGAGATGGCATCACTGGAAGTCGGCAAGGTTCAAATCTATACGGGCGACGGCAAGGGCAAGACGACGGCCGCGCTGGGGCTCGCGCTGCGCGCCACGGGCTATGGTCTTAATGTGCTCATGCTTCAGTTTGCCAAGAAGCTGCACTGCGCCGAACATGATGCCGCGCCGCGCTTGGGACTGCGCATTGTACAAGCCGACCGAGACACACCCGAAGCCTGTGCCGCGCAGATCATGGAGCTGGCGCGCGAGCAGATTAGCCAGGTCGACGTACTGATCTTGGATGAGCTGGGAGAGGCCATGCGACGGGGCTTTGTGACGCGCGAAGACGTCGAAGCGTTGATCGCGATGAAGCCAACGACCACGGAGCTCGTGCTCACCGGCCGCGGGTTGCTGCCCCTCGCAGACCTTGCCGACCTAGTAACCGAAATGCGCCCCGTCAAACACTACTTCGACGAAGGCCTCCTAGCCCGCCAAGGCATCGAATACTAGTCATTGGGGACGTTCTTAAATGTCTAGTCGTTGGGGACACTCTTTCTTGGTGAAAGGGCAAAATCAGGGCCCTAAAACTCACGCCACCCCGACGTGCCATTCGCAACCGTTGCGCGGCCAAGACCAACCGCCCTAACAATTTGATTAACCGTAAGGCCTGATTTCCGCATTTTACAAAGAATCGGCCTGCGTTCGGCTGGAGTCATCGCTTTAATGTCGGAAAGAGAAACAGGAAAAGCAATCTCCTTCGCGATTTTGAGCACTTCATCGTCAAGAACACGAGGACGGGGCTCGGCGTCATAAGGCGCGCTCTCTAGTCGCTCATCAAGATAATGCCGATATTCAAGCGATCCGCCCACGAGATCCAACACAATGCCAGGATCGCAAAACCCAAACCCATCATAACCATACGCATATGCCCGATAGCTGGACCAGCGATAATTATCGACAGCCGAAACACCCGCCTTAACGGGATTCATATGGATGTAATCAGCGAGCGCAATTGCCTGGATATCGTTCTCAACTGGAATGTTCTTAAACCGATCCTGAAACAAATGCCCGACACGATCGGTTTTACGATTAAAGTATTTGACGTACGAGGTAAGGATACCGCTCATGCAAGATGAGATTCTTCCGTTAGGGTCATCAACCATGAGATGAAAATGGTTCGACATGAGACACCACGCAGTAACGCCGATACCATTCCCAACAAGCTTATCCTCGAACAGCGTGAGCATCCGATAGCGATCTTCATCGTCTTCGAAGATGCAGATGCCGCCATTACCACGCGCGATAATGTGGTTATAGCCCGTTAACGAAACGACTCGGCCTGTTCTTGGCATATCGCCCTCCCATCACAAACCCACCGGGCAACATCTGATAGGCGCGGACGATATAATTTGCTAAGCCCGTGCTGACAGTTTACAAGGGCATGCATGACAACCTGGATGAAAAACAGATAATCGTGTCGCGAAGAGTGTCCCCAACGACTAGTCATTTAAGAACGTCCCCAATGACTAGCCGTTTAAGAACGTCCCCAATGGCTAGGCAGTGGCGCGGCCGAGCCAGTTGCCGCTGTGATGGTAGACGGTGAACATCGTGGCGGTGATCACCCAAGTTACGGGGTAGACCAGCAGCAGATGCTCGAGCGAGGGGTCGAGCGGCATAATCGCGAACACCCACGCCACGCGGAGCACGACCGTGCCGAAGATCGTGAGCATCATAGGCTGGAAGCTCACGCCAGCGCCACGGATGGAGCCGGACGCGTTTTCGATAATCGAGAAAATCGCGTAGAACGGCGCGATGAAATGCAGAATCGTCGTGGTGTAGGCCGAAATCGCGGCATCGTCGATAAACAAACGCGAAAGCGGGTCCGAGAACACCAGCAGCACGACAGACAGGCCGCCGATAAGCACAAATGAAAGCACGAGCGACTTGTGGTATCCCTTTCGCATACGATCGTAATTGCGCGCACCAAAGTTCTGCGCCGAGAACGTGGTGATCGACACGCCAAGCGCCTCGGTCACCATCCAGATAATGCCGTCCAGGCGGCTGGAAAGGCCCCAAGCAGTCGTGACATCGGCTCCAAACGAGTTGACTGACACCTGAATCAGCACGTTCGAGATCGAATATGCCGCAGACTGAACGCCCAGCGGCAAGCCGCACGAAAGCATGCTCTTGCAGATACCGGGGTCAATACCGAGCTTGAAGAGCGAAAGACGCCACGCACCCGGAGCGCGCATCATGCGAACCACAATCATCGTGGCATTGGAGCAAATGGTCAGTGCCACTGCGATGCCGCAACCCAAGGCCTCCATATGCAACACGGCAACAAAAATGATATCAAGCACCACATTGACGAAGCAGCCGGAGGCAATAATGACCGCCGGGCCGCGCGTGTCGCCCACGGCGCGCAACAGCGCCGTCCCCATATTGAGCAGCAGCGCCGCGAACATGGCGGCAAAGTAGCAACGGCCATACGCCACACCCTCGGCCAGCAGCTCATGCGGTGTATTCATCAACACAAGCATCGGCTCGACAAACACCATGCCGAGAATGGAAATGACAATGCCGCCCACCAGCGCGAGCGACATCGCCGTATGGACCGATCGGCTCAGACGCTCGTCATCGTGCTGGCCAAAATACTGGCCGGTAATAACGGCACAGCCAGCACCCACGCCGACGCAAAAACCAATGCAGAGCTCCGTAAGCACCATCGTGGCCTGAATGCCACCCAGCGCGAGCTTGCCGCCAAACTGACCGACGATATAGGTACCGATAAGCGTGTATGCCTGCTGAAAGAACGAGCTAAAGAAAATGGGAACGCACAGCGACAGCAGCTGCTGCCAAATGACACCCTGCGTTACATCGATAGCCGTAGACTTCTTAGCCACACGCCCTCCCCACAAGCGTACGTCAGACAACAAAACATCAATTGAGCGGCAAAGCCGCTAGCAGCTCGACACCGACCGAAGGCAGCAGAACCACCCCTAGCGGCAAAGCTCGAGAGCACCCCGCTAGTGATACAGCCCCAGCTGGTAGTGGTACTCGTTGCTCACATGCGGGCACAGCTGCCAAAAGGCGACAGCACTTGCCGCGGCCACGTTGAGCGAATCGACCCCATGCGCCATCGGAATACGCACGGCGCGGTCGCAGCCTGCAATGGTCTTGGCGCCCAAGCCAGCACCCTCGGTGCCCATAAAGATTGCCAGGCGGTCAATCTCCTGCAGCGCGGGATCGTCCAACGACACCGAATCATCCGTCAACGCCATGGCGGCACACGAAAAGCCGGCATCGTGCAGCGCCCCCAGCCCATCATGCGGCCATACGCGCGCCTCACTGCCAATGCGCGTCCAGGGCACCTGGAACACCGTGCCCATGCTCACGCGGGCCGAGCGACGGTACAGCGGGTCACAGCACGTGGGACTCACCAAAATGCCATCGACGTTCAGTGCAGCCGCCGAGCGGAAAATCGCGCCGACGTTGGTGTGGTCGACAATGCCCTCGAGCACGCACACGCGCACCGGGCGCTCCCCCGCCGCCTCGACGACGCCACCCAAAAACTCATCGACCGGAATCTGACGTGGACGACGGAATGCCGCGAGCGCACCGCGCGTCACGTTGAAGCCTGTCAGCTGCTCCATGAGCTCCATCGAGGCCACGAACACCGGAACCGGACCCGCTCCCTCGCGCACGACAAGCTGCTCAAACAGCGGCATCATCTGGTCGAGCCAGCGTTCACCCAAAAGGAAGCTCACCGGCTCGTATCCGGCGCGCACCGCACGCTCTATGACCTTGGCACTCTCGGCGATAAAGATGCCCTTTTGCGGCTCCAGCACGCAGCGCAGCTCGCGCTCAGTCAGTCGCACGTAAGCATCGAGCCGCTCGTCCTCGAGCGAATCGATTCGCAGCACCTCAACGGCATCAGTCATAGTGGCCAGCCCGCACCTTTCTTTGCAGCACCTATACAAATATCGGGGCAACGCCATGCGCCGCCCCGTACTTCATTTCATCCCGATAATACCGAAGGGATAATCGGTTTTACTCCTCGATGCGACGATACGTCACGAACTCATAATCGAGACCCTCGTCACCCTCGCCCGCGGCAATCGTGGCAACACCGCCACGCCGCGCAACTTCCCACGCAGGGTCGGCATCCAAATTGGGAAAATACGTGTCCACGGGATGGACACAGTGGTTATGCGTGACCTCAGCCTCCACGCAGTACGGCAAAAACTGCCGATACACCTCGCCGCCACCGATCACCCACGCAACGGGCTCATCGGCAACCGCGGCGAGCGCTTCGTCGACGCTATGCACCACGTCGACGCCCTCGCGGGCAAAGCCCATATCGCGCGTGAGTACGATATTGCGGCGGTTCTTGAGCGGACGCCCGCCGGGAAAACTCAGCAGGGTCTTGCGCCCCATAATGACCGGGCAACCTTTGGTGCACGCCACAAAATGGCGCATGTCGGCGCGATTGGACACCACCATGTCGCCCTCGCACCCAATACCCCAGTCATCACACACGGCGACAATAGCAGAAAGCTTACACGTCATGAGCGCCACCTACACCGCAATGGGAATGTTCTTGACCTGCGGGCCGTGCTCATAGCCCTCCACGATCAGGTCATCGGTCGTAAACGCATAGAAATCGTGCACGTCGGGGTTCAATGAAACCTTGGGAGCCGCAAACTGCGGACGCTCGATAAGCTCGCGGACGATATCGACATGACGGTCGTAAATGTGGGCATCGGCGATCACGTGCATCAGCTCGCCGGGAATCATATCGACGGACTGTGCGACCATCATCAGCAAGATGGCATACTGGCACACGTTCCAGTTGTTTGCGGCCAAAATGTCCTGGCTGCGCTGGTTGAGAATCATGTTGAGCGTCGGTTTGTCGTCCTGCGGGCGCTGCGTGACGTTATAGGTCACGCTGTATGCGCACGGATACAGGTGCATCTCGGACAGGTCGCTAAACACGTACGTGTTCGTCATAATGCGGCGGCTGTACGGCGTATGCTTCAGGTCATACAGCACGCGGTCCATCTGGTCAAAGTCGCCCTCGGGATAATGGCTCTTCTGCCCAATCTGGTAGCCATAAGCCTTGCCGATGGAGCCGGTCTCGTCGGCCCACTCATCCCAAATATGGCTGTTGAGGTCATGCACGTTATTGGACTTCTTTTGATAGATCCATAGGATCTCATCCATGGCAGATTTGAGGGCCGTACGACGCAGGGTAAGCGCGGGAAACTCCTCACGCAGGTCGTAGCGTGCCGTGACACCAAAGTTTTTAATGGTATAGGCAGGGGTGCCATCCTCCCACACCGGACGGACCTTTTGGCCCTCGGTGGTGGTGCCATGGTCCAGAATATCGCGGCACATGGTTACAAACTGTTGATCAGCCTTGCTCATTGACCCTCCTGTCAGTCGCCTACAAGCGAGATTCATTGTAGCCCAGACGCACGCGGCCCCACAGCCCAAACATAAGCCCTCATTTTCTGGCCTATGCCAGAAATTCCTTGCGTAAATCTAGTGTTCGCTATTCCATTGTTGACATAGTCACATAAGGAGCACACATGGCAGGAAGACGCGAAAAATCGCGCCGTGCTGGGACCATCCCCGAATATCGCGGCGTTACCCCCGACGGCCTTGCCAGCGGAGACGCCATCGACATGACCATCGACGAGATCGAAGTCCTGCAGCTGCAACGGCCATCACGAGCACGAGGGCCACGAGGGCTGCGGCTGCCACGAACGGCACGGCACCGCGAGCTCGGAGCGCGACGCCGAGCGCAACCCCACGGTCCAAGCCAACAACAAAGGCCACCCGGTAGCTTCCGGGTGGCCTTTGCCATATCAAGCTGGAATTACAGCCCTATTTCTTATTACGCATCTGCGCTTCCATCTGGCGCAGCAGCTCCATATCGGACTTGGGACCGCCCGTACCCAGGCCGCCCATGCCGCCCAGGCCCATAGCGTCCAGGCCAGGGATATTGGGCATGCGCATCTTCTTGCCCTTCTTACCCTTCTTGCCCTTTTTGCCGCCGGCCTGTGCCTGATTGGCCATCGTGCGCATGCGGCCCATCATCTTATTCATCTCGCCCCACTGCTTCATAAGGCTGTTGACCTCGGTGGGGGTTACGCCGGCTCCCTTGGCAATGCGGGCACGGCGCTGGCCGTTGATGATGGAGGGACGCAGGCGCTCTTCCTTGGTCATCGACATGATGATGGCCTCGTTCTTATCGAAGATGCCCTCGTCCAGGTTGCCGCCCATCTGGTTGAGTGCACGCTGACCACCGGGGAGCATGCCCAGGATGCCCTTCATGCCGCCCATCTTCTTGACGGCCTTCATCTGGTCGAGCATGTCGTTCATGGTGAAGCCCTCGCGCAGCATGCGCTCGGCAGCCTCGAGCTGCTCTGCGTCGGCCGCCTCTTGGGCCTTCTCGATAATACCGACAACGTCGCCCATGCCCAAAATGCGCTTAGCCATACGATCGGGATAGAACGGCTCAAGCGAATCGGGCTTCTCGCCCATGCTCACGAACTTGATGGGCTTACCGGTCACCTGGCGCACGGAAAGTGCGCCGCCGCCACGGGCATCGCCGTCGAGCTTGGAGATGATCACGCCATCAAAGTCGGTGCGCTCGGCAAAGGTCGAGACGACGTTGACGATATCCTGACCGGTCATGGCATCGACGACCATCAGCACCTGATCGGGCTTGACGGCCTTCTTGACGACCGAAACGCCCTCGAC
>JAIJJM010000119.1 GCA_022728415.1 Collinsella sp.
CGGCAGGCTGTCACCAAGAGCCACGACACGATGGGACGAAATCGCCGTGGCACACGCCCGCTGACCCAGACATGGGTTTGGTGCCTGTTTCAAACTAATGGCCGCCAACTTGCGATGCTTGCATCTTGCAGTGCACTCGGCGACGTTTTACCGGTATGAGAGATCAAGGATAAGAGAGAGGAGCTTCGATAATGGATGTGGAATATAAGGATGCCACCGAATGGCTGGAAGGCCTGCCCGTCGGGGCACAAGTGCTGACCCCGGATGATTGGGTGTTCGCCAAACAAGCCGGCGGTACATGGGTGTTCCGTTTCTGCCCCGGGCATGTGACGACTGCCGGCATGATTGCCGCGCATGGCATGCCCGAGCTCATTGATCCGGCCGTGTGGAATGAGGAGGCTGGATGCAGACAGATCGGCGGCGCCCTCGCGTACTTCGACCCGTTCAAACGCATTGAGCGCAGGGTGGGAGAGGATCCGGAGGCGTTCCAGCATGCACGGGAAGCTGATCCGGACGTATTCGTCGCTGGTCTACAAGACAAGCCCGTGCGATCCGGCCATGAATGGGGCATCGAATGGTCGGTCTATGCGGGCCCGGCTTCCCACTGCTGGAACGGGTATGCGCGGATACCCGAAGGCCATCCTTGGATGGGCCAGAATTGTGGCAACATACCTGCCGACGCGCCGGGAGGCGTTTCCTATGGATGCGATCAGGACGGATGGATCGGATTCGGCACCATGCGTGAGGACACGGTGAATGAAGCTCCATCTGATGGATCAGAGCATGACCGCATGGTCGAGGAACTGTGCGAGAAGCTTGGAACACCAATGCCGGAACAATATGAATGGACTTGCGACGACGTGACCGACATGGCTTGGGAGCTCGCCCGGCAGATTCGGCGGGCTAGCCGGAGAGGAGCGCTGTGCTTCGGGTCGCTGTGAGAGGCACTACCCTCGTTGGTACAATGGCTCTCATAGCTAAGGACGGGAGACGGCATGGAAGCGGACGGGAAGGCGTCAAGGAAACCCATCCTCACTGTAGAGGAACAAATCGCGCACTTGAAGGCCAAAGGCGTGAAGTTCGTGCTTTGCGACGAGGCTGAGGCTGTCCGGTACCTTGCGGAGAAGTGCAATTTCTTCAAGCTCGCCTCATACCGCAAGTTGTTCGCGAAGCGCGAGGGCGGTGATCGGGACGGCCAATACGTCGATCTGGACTTTGCCCAACTGCGTCTCCTTGCCTCCCTTGACCAGCAGCTTCGCTTTGTCTTGCTGGGCATGACGCTCGACATCGAGCATTTCCAGAAGGTCGCTGTCTTGCATGAGATGGATGCAAGAGGAGAGGATGGGTATGCTATCGTCGCTGACTACATGGCGTCCTTGAGCCAGCCGAACCGGGATTACCGTCTGCACGAGCTTAAGATGAGTGGGTATAGTCCGTACAGTGCCGGGGTATATGCGAAATATGCCGACGACATGCCCGCTTGGGTGTTCTTCGAACTCACCTCGTTTGGTACATTGATCGATTTCGTCCGGTTTTGTGCCAGGCGTTGGAATGACAGGTCTTTGCATGTGGCTCATTACGATCTCAAGGGCGTGAAGTCTCTGCGGAACTGCGCAGCTCATGGGTCGTGTATCGTCAACGCTTTCGCCGACCGTGGAGCGGGAAGGACTGCGGTCACCAATTCCGTCGTGCGCGCTGTCTCTGTTGCGAATGTTTCGAAAGCCACTCGAGCCAAGTGGATGGGGTGTGCAGCCATGCAGCAGATTGCGACGGTATTCGTCGTCTATTCACGGCTCGTGCCCGAGGGACGCTCCCGCAAGCGTGCGATGGCGGATCTCGCGTCCCTGTTTGCAAGGGTGGAGGACAGTGCTTCCATTCTGCCTTCGCAGGGACCGGACTCCACGGCATGGGCGGCGTTCCATTTCATGCGCTCATTGACAAAGGGGCTGGGATTGCTATAATAGTTGCAGATGTCAAAACCTTTGGGTTTTAGGGGCGGATTCGCGAAAGCGATTCTGCCCCATTTTCATAAGGCGGAAAGAACGGGTTAAGTAAAGAAAAGTGTGTCTTATCGTGCGTGTCGATGGCGTGTCGGTGAGTTAGCGAGAGCGTCCGCTCCAGCCTTTCCTGATGCCGAACCCGTCCTCGTAGGCGTCGACGCCGGCGGCCGGCAGTTGCACGCCGGTCACGGTCACGGGCGTCGGCCCGTCGTCCTCCGCCGGTTCCTTTCCGGTGGATTTCCAGTAGTCGGGCGTGACGAACGACATGGGGTCGGGATGTTCCGTGAGCATATACACCGTCCATTCGCAGCACCGTTTCATATGCTCTTCCGACAGTCCCCGGTGGTGGTCGAGCGTGCGCTTGACAACCGCGTTGGTCCCGCCTTCCAGCTGGTTCGTGGTCGACGGCAACGATTCTCCGTCCCCCCGCGATGGCGGGGTCGCAGAACGCGAACAGCATCCCGGCGCGGTTGAGCCGGACGAGCCGGAAGCAGGCGCGGCGCAGACGTTCGTGCGTCCACCACCACTTGCGCCCCCTGGCGTGCGCGGGATCCTGTTTGGCCGTGGTCCTTTCCTTGAGGTAATCGCCGTGTTCTCCGTGCCATGCATTGAGTTCGGCGAGCCAGTTGGCGGCCCCGTCCACAGTGCTGATTTTGGTGAGCCTGCGTGCGAGTCTGAGCAGCGCCCTGCCGGCCTCGCTCTTGGGCCTGTTCGTCAGGTCGACGCGGGTGTTGCGCAGCACGTGCACGAGGCAACGCTGCGCGCGAACCCCCTTCCACCGGGCCCCGGCGGCCGCCAGACACCCCTGGCCTCCGTCGCACACCAGCAATCCCGGCCTTTTCGATCGTCCGAAGAGCTGCCGGTAGGCGTCCTTGGTCTCCGTGGAGCACCACTGCCATGCGACCGGCCGGCCGTCATCACCGGTCAGGGCCAGCAGGCACCAGCCATAGGGAACATACGTCCCGTCCGCCATCACATACCGGTGGGAACGGGAGGCGGGCGGCAGGACCGGTTCCACGCTCCAGCACCACGCGATACGGGCCGAGAACGTCTGACGGGTGATACCGAGCCGGGCGGCGGCCTCGCCCATGGACTCCTTGCCGGTGACCCATGCGATGAACGCGCGGAACTCGGCCCTGCGCGCCGGGTCCCCGCGTTCCGCGACCGTGCTCAGCCGGCACGCATCGCACCTCCACCGTTGGGGGCGGGACTTCGTGAACCCGTTCCTGCGCATCGCGCGCCCGCACAAGGGGCACTTCCTCGCCCTCGAAGACTTGTTCCTGCTCATAGACCAAGCCAACCCGAAAAGTCAAGCACCCCGCCGGATTAACGCCCGACTCGCTAATCACACCCCGACACACAAGACGCCAGTAAGCCTCACAGCAGATTTAAGACACACTTTTCTTTACTTAACCCGACTAACCTCCTGTCATATAAGGAACCCGTTGGCTTGCCGGGCGCCGCTGGTGCGGTATCCGGCAAGCCTGCTGGGTTTTCATGGATCTCTTTATTTGCCGTTGAGGCGTTTCGATACCTGTTCGATCTTGTCGTCGAGGTCATCCCGCTCGGCGCGGAGCTTCTCGAGGACATCCCGCAGCGTCTCCTTGCTCACGTCGTCCTGCAGGAAGTCGTAGGAGAGGAGCTCGACGACCTTGCGCAGGTGCGCGGGTACGATTTTCTGGTAGTGCTCGAAGGCGACCTGCAGGTCCGCGTGCCCGCAGTTGTCCATCGTTTCGCGCATGGTCGCGTCGTTGAGCATGAGCATGGTCGCATGGGTGGCGTGCAGCGTGTGGAACGTGGCGTCCGGCCGGTTCGCCGCTTTGCGGGCCCGCTCGAACTGGTGGGCGACGCTGTCCTGCGTGTACATGGTGTTGCGGGTCAGCGGGCTGTGGCGTTGGAACAGCATGCTGTCCGGGGTCTTGTCGTCGCAGTGTTCGCGGATGTGCTTGCGGATCATCGGGATCAGCACCATGGGGATGGGCACGTCGCGTATGCCCGCCTTGGTCTTGGTCGTGTCGAGGATGAACGAGCCCGCGTGGTCGGGATCCTTGTTGACGCTGTGGCGAACGTGGAGTATCCGGTTGTCGAGGTCCAGGTCCCGCAGTCTCAGCGCGCATGCCTCGCCCACGCGCAGTCCACCGACGAGTGCTGCCAGCCATACCATCAGCTGCAGGTTGTCCGGCATCGCGTTGACGATGGCGCACACCTCGTCCTTGGTGAACGGCAGCTGGTCGGCTTTCCTGCTTTTGGGCTGGGGATGCTTGACGCTGCATGGATTGTAGGCGAGCATGGGCTTGCCGTCGGCCAGGATCTTCTTGGACGCGTGGTTGAACAGCTGCGAGATGACCACGCATTCATGCCAGAACATGGACGGGGTCAGCTGGTCCTTCCTGCCCGAATACCAGTGCTCGATTTCCCCGGGCGTGATCTCGCATACTGGTTCGGATCCGAAATAGTCCTTGAGCCTCGTCAGCGACCGCTTGAGGACCTCCCTCCTTGAATAGGAGAGTTCGGACCCGTCGGGCGCGCGATGGGTCTCGTAGTACAGATCGCAGAAGTCGTTGAACGGCATGCGACGGGCCTTTTCCGCGTCGGCGACCAATGACCTGCGTTTCGTGGGATGCTGCCATTCCTTGACCCCGAGATTGTGCAGGCGGACGAGGTATCGCTCCTCGTCCAGCCATTGTTCCGCCGAGTCCTTCGAGTCAGGGGAGAAATTGCGCTGCACCTTTTTGGAAGGGTCCAGGGGATTCGTGTACCTGGCCTGCCAGGCGACCCGCTCCCCGTTCTTGCCGAAGCGTTCGAGGATGGTTCCGAATTTTCGTTGCTTTGGCCGTTTCGTGATTCCTCCTTCATTGGCTTCCGGCCGTCTCCGGAGCTCCCGGATTGCTGGGAACGAAGGCGCCTTATGGTCTTGTTCAGTTGCGTGCGCCGATGTTCGAGATCGTCGATGACGGTTCCGAGCGCGTTCTCGTCCGTGTCTGGCGGAAGGAAGTCGCATGAGCACAGGTCGGTGACTTTGGCGACGTGATCGTCCAACCCGGGGGAGCATAGCTGCGACATGGTCCTTGTGGTCGCGTAGCCCAGCATGTCCATCGCTTCCTGCATGGTGCCGCCGTTGCGCAGGAACGTCAGCGCATAGGTGGCCCGCAACGTGCGATACGTGCCGTCAGGCCGTCCGATCTTCTGGAACGCCTTCCTGAGGTTCGCTTGGAGCATGGCGGGATTCGGATAATCCGCCAGACGCCATTCCTGGCTGACCGGGAAGAGGAAGCACTCGTTGCTTCCGCTTGGGCAATACCTTTCGGCGTGCCGTAGGATGGCAGGTTCCAGAAGGCCGGGGAGGGGGATGGTGTTGCCCCTGGGTCGATAGGCTTCCGTGATTCCGTATCCCGGCCTGCCTGGTTTGCGCACCACGTTCGAGTTGATGTGGATGAGATGATGTTCAGTATCGATGTCTCCCAGGCGCAGGGCGCAGATCTCGCCCATGTGCAGGCCTCCCGCCGTCAGTCCGAGCCAGACGACCAAACGAAGGTGTGCAGGCATCGCTTCAGCGAGCTCGCGCGCTTCTCTCACGGTCAGCGGTCGCTCGTTTCGGGAATTCAGATCACGACCGGGCGTATCTATCCGGCATGGATTGGAGGGGAGAATAGGTTGTCCGTCGCCCAATCCGTCGGTCACTGCGGCGTTGAACACGCGGCGAAGCATCATCGTCGCACGCCGCAACCGGTACGGGGACATCGATGCCTGTGCCGCGTCGAACCATCGGTCGATATCCGCCTGCCTGATGTCAAGCAATTGACTGTTGCCGAAGGTCTGGTCCAGATCCCTGATGGCGGCTTTATGGGAGCCCATTGTCAGTGGGCTCAATTGCTCGCCCCGGCTGTTGCGCAGCTGCCGGCAATACCAGTCGCTGTATTCGCCGAAGGTCAGGCCATCGGGATTCTTGTAGACCAGCTTCCGTTCCGTCCTCTCCGACGGCGGAATCCATGCGCGTTCGCCTGCCCGATACTGTTCGACCAGCTCCCGCTCCTCGTTCAGCCAGCGTTCGGCGTCGGCCTTCCTATCAGGAGGGAAGTTTCGCTGCACTTTGACGGTGTTGTTGAGAGGGCTCCTGTACCTGGCCTGCCAGGCGGAGAGAACGCCCTTGGCGTTATGCCTTGCCACCAGCGTCCCGAAGGAACGCTTCGCTTTGTCGCCCATGTCATACCTCCACGTATGAGTGACATTGATGAATGTGGTAGCGCAGGGCGCATTGTCCCTGCTCCAAAGAGTGAAGAGACCCGGTGCTGGCGAGCGGCTTCCGTCGGCTCCACAGCAACAGGAACGCGGTGCATAACAATGACGGAGCCAGGCTGCGGCGCCTGGCTCCGTCAAAGTAGACACACGTCGGAATCGTTGTTATCCCATTTCCCCCACAGAAGTCAAACCCGATGCCAACAACACCGCCAGGGCCACCCGGGTTCTCATGTCAACCCCAGATTGGATGCCTAGGCAGTCGTCCTGATCGGCGCATGAACGCGGCATCGTCTTTGATGCCTCGCATGCGCCCGTCTGCTCAGGCGCATCCCCCAAGACGCCAACGGTCAGAAGCACATACCAGAGTGCACACAACCTATCAAAGTACGCCCGCTGATTCGGGCCCCCTTATCTGAAACATCAGAATCAAGGACATACCGCTTGGACCCCGCTCCCGCAAGGGACGCGGGGTTCTCGCGTTCCG
>JAIJJM010000120.1 GCA_022728415.1 Collinsella sp.
TAGCCGTTGGGGAAGCCGATGACGGTGCAGATGGCGATCTTGCCGTCCAGATTCGCGACGTCGGCGATGGCCTCGATCTTGGTGTCGGAGCCCTCGGCGCGAATGATCACGAGGTCGTTGACGAACATATCCTCACGGGTGTCGGTGTCGACGAGCTCGGCGGTCTCAGCGTCATCCATGGTGCCCTTGGAAGCGGTAATGAGCACATCGACCGTGGCGCCGGCACGCATCTGTTCGACGAGGTCGCCGGAGGCCTTAAACTGCGTGTCGGCAAAGGTGGTGCCGGTCTGGTCGGTGTAGAGCTCCTGGACCTCGGGCAGAGCCTTCTCGAGCGAGTTGGCAGCAAAGACCTGCAGTTCGACAGCCTTCTTGGACGAAGCCTTGGCGGAGCCGGCATCGGAGCCGGCCGGCTCAGACGTCTTGTTGCCGGAGCAGCCGGTAAGGCCAAGGCCGGCAGCGGCGACAGCAGAAAGCGAGACGAATCCGCGGCGAGAAACCATATTGAACATGTTCAACCCTTTCGGACCTTGTGCCCGGGCATCCCACCGCGGGCTTTATTCTGTTATAGGATTATACTTACTTGAGAATAATATTTGTGATTAATATCTCTCACATGAGAATATTCTTTTACCGATAACCACGAAACGGCCCACACTGACGCTGCATAAAAAAGGCGGAGCAGCCCATAAGGTCACTCCGCCGCAGGTAGTGCGCTTATTTGGCGTGCCCGCCGCCCGCCGTCATTTGGGCCGCATGCTCAAGCTGATCGCTCACGGCCTCCCAGCTTTCGCGGGCCGCTTTCGTGGATCCCGGAAAATTGATGACAAGCGTATGCCCACGCTGCATGCACACGGCGCGCGAGAGCATGGCGCGGCGCGTCTTGGTCATGGAGTAGGCACGAATTGCCTCGGCAATACCCGGCACATCGCGGTCGCAGACGGCACGCGTCGCCTCGGGCGTCACATCGCGCATCGAAAGCCCCGTACCGCCGCAGGTGAGCACGACATTGGCGTGGCACTCATCGGCGGCTTCCGCAATGGCATCACCGATCTCACTGACGTCGTCACGCACGACCACATGTGAGGCGACCGTCCAGCCCTGCGCCACGATGAGCTCCTCGAGCGCAGCACCCGCCTCGTCCTGGGCAAGATCACGCGTATCCGAGCACGTCACGATCGAAATCTTCAACTCCATAGCATTCCTCCTATAGCACCGTGCCCTCAGGCAGGTCGACACGCACGACATCCACGACGTCGCCCGCCGCAAGGTCGCACGGTCCTTCGTCAATACGCAGCAGGCAGTTGGCCCGCTGCATCGTGCCGAGCAGCGCCGAATTCTGCGTCTTGGCCTCGGTCACCAACAACTCACCGGTCTCGGGATCGCGCAAAACCGTGGCGCGATCGAAGAAACGGCGATGCTGTCGCTTTTTCACGCCGTGCGTGAGCGTCGCCTGCTGCACGGGGCGCACGCCCTCGGCAAAGCCACGCATCTTGCGAATCGCCGGGCGGGCAAGCATCTCAAAGCCTACATACGCCGCGGCCGGATTGCCTGAAAGCCCCAGGTAGGGCTTACCCCCGAGCAGGCCAAACGTGATGGCCTTGCCCGGACGCATCGAGATGCGATCGAACAGAACCTCGCCCTCGCGCCGGACGAGCGCCGTCACGTAGTCGTAATCGCCCGCCGAGGCGCCACCACTCGTAATGACAAAATCACACTCCTGCACGGCACGATGCACAAGCTCGGCAATCGCCTGCTCATCATCGGGAGCGATGCCAAAGAACACCGGATCTGCCCCGGCATCGAGCGCCTCGGCCATTAACGCCGAGGAGTTGGAATCGCGAATCTGCCCGCGCGCCGGCAGCTCACTCGGCGCGACCAGCTCCGTCCCCAGCGAGATAATACCCACGCGCGGGGCGGCATGCACCTTCACGCTCGCATACCCGGCGCTCGCCAACAAGCCGGCGCCGGCCGGGGCCACAACCTCGCCGGCGCGCATCACGACGTCGCCGGCATGGGCCTCCTCGGCGGCAGAGCGAACGTTCTCCCCCACTTTAGCAGGCGCCGAGAAGCTCACATGCGAGCCCTCGTTGCCGTCGCCGTCGAGCACCTCGACGATCTCATACTTCACCACGGCATCCGCGCCCCCGGGCACCGGCGCGCCCGTCATGATGCGGACCGTCTCGCCCGCGCCGATGGTGCCCTTAAACACATGGCCCGCGGCCTCGTGTCCGATAACGTCGAGTATCACCGGCGCCTCGCCAGATGCCTGCGCCAAGTCCGCCGAGCGCACGGCGTATCCGTCCATAGCGCTGTTGGCAAACGGCGAGATATCGATATCGGCCACCGCGTCCTCGGCCAAGGGAAGGCCGGCGGCCTGCCATACGGGAATCTCGACAACTTCCGTCATTTGCACCTGCGAAAGGATAATCGCCTGGGCGTCCTCCAGCCGCATGAGTTCCTCTGCCACATGTACCTCTTTAATCCGCGGCGCACATCACGGGCGCCGATTCATTATGTTTATCTCAGTATAATCCCCCGCTGCACGACGGCGACATGACCCACGTTCTCGAATACATCTGTCGGCCGCAAGCCGCGAAACAGAAACAAAACCAACCTGCCGATTTGTCACGTTTGACACGTTCTATAATGCTTGCGTTGCAACCTAAAAGAGGAACGTATGGCTTTTACCGACAAACCCGAAAGCGCAAACGAAGCGCAGGATCATTCCCAACCGTTCGACGACGGCGGTCTTTTCTCCCTGAACGACGTCATCACGGCAGGCAGGCATCAACTAACCCGCTCCGAGCAGCTCTTGGCTGCAGACACGCGCCGCAATGCCCGCAACATGCTCGCAAGCGCCAAGCTGCTCGCGCTCGTAGTTATCGTCTCACTCGCCATGGGCGTTGCCGCTTGGGCGTTTTTGGCCTCGCTGAATATCGCGACCGATTATCGCGAGCACCACGCGTGGGTGTTCGCCCTGCTCCCCATCGTGGGCATGGCCACCGCGTGGGTCTACAAGAACCACGGTCTCGCCGCCAAGCGTGGCAACAACCTGGTCATTGACTCCGCCCTGGGCACACGCCTCATCCATATGCGCATGGCCATCCTCACCTTCGTCTGCTCCACGCTCACGCACCTAACGGGCGGATCGGCCGGTCGCGAGGGAGCCGCGGTGCAGATTGGCGGCACCATCGCCAGCAACATCTCGAACCTCGCCCACCTCAAAAAGCATGACCACCACGACCTCATGCTCGCCGGCATCTCGTCGGCCTTTGGCGCCGTATTCGGCTCGCCCCTTGCCGGAGCTTTCTTTGGCATGGAGATGTGCTTTATCGGCAAGATCGACTACACAGCGGGCATCTACTGCCTGGTCGCATCGTTTACCGGCTACTTTACATCACTCGCCCTAGGCACCGAGTATGAGACGAATGTTATCGCCAGCGTCCCCGACATGACGCCGCGGACGGTTGCCATCGTTGTTGTCAGCGCCATTATCTTCGGTCTCACCGCACGCCTCTTTGCCTGGTCGGTTCGAACCGTCAAAAGCCTGTACGGTCGCTTTACCACCAATTACCTCGTTCGCGCACTCGTGGGCGCGCTCGTGGTGCTCGCGGCCTACGCAATGCTCGACGCCTGGAAGTATGCCGGCCTTGCCACCTGGCTCTCGGGCGCCGGGTTTGCCGGTAACACGACCCTTTCCGACGCCGCCATCAAGCTTGTGGTGACGGCGCTCACCCTGGGCGCCGGCTTCCAAGGCGGCGAGGTCACGCCCTTGTTCGGCATCGGCGCGGCGCTCGGCGGATGGATCGGATGCCTCACCGGGCTCGACCCGAGCTTTGTGGCGGCCCTCGGCATGCTCGGTGTGTTCTGCGCCGGTCTCAACGTACCCATCACCACCTGCATGATGGCCATCGACCTGTTCCATGGAACGGCCGCGGGCTTCTTTGTCATCGTTTCGTTTATCAGCTATCTCGTCGGCGGCCACCGCGGCGTATATCCCGCGCAGCGTATTGTCTCGCCTAAACGCCGTTCGCTTATTGTGGACGAGGGCCACACGGTGGCAGAGGCTATCGAGCGCCACAACGACCTGATAGAGTAGACGTTGGTATTCGCCGTGCAGCCACAATCGGGAGCAATTCGACCTGAGCGCGCCCGCACCGTCACGTCATACGCCGGGAGTCGCCCCATGCACGCAACTGATTTTGGTCGCACGCTCATCATCGCCAATCCTGCCGCCCAGTCGGGCGCCGCGCACGAGGTTGCCGAGCGCCTGCAGCGCTTTTTGGATATGACCGCGCGCACATCCCAGTTTGACCTGGTGCTGACCGAGCGCATGGGACATGCCAAGGTACTTGCCGCACAGGCCCAGGACTACCGCACGATTATCGCACTCGGCGGCGACGGCGTGATCCACGAGGTCGTCAATGGCTTGATGGCGCAAGAAGAGGCGGTTCGACCGGCGCTTGCCGTCCTGCCCGTAGGCTCCGGCAATGATTTTGCCCAAACGCTCGGTATCGACGATTTCTCCGGCAAAGATTTTGGCGCGCTGCTCACCTGCGAGCTGCAGCACCAGGATATCGGACGCATTCGCTCATGGAACCCCGCAAGCGGCAGCGGCGAGGCGATCGTCGAGTATTACGACCAGACGCTTTCGGTCGGCATCGATGCCGCCATCGGCCTGGGCACCACCGAGCTGCGCAAAAAGACCGGCTTGACGGGCGCTCCGCTCTACACCCTCTCGGGACTTGAGCAATTTGGCCTGCGCTATCGCAACTACCCCATGACCATCAGCTTTGACGGCGCGCCTGCCGAGCGCGTACGCGCGATTATTATGGCCGTCCAGCTGGGGCCCACGTACGGCTCGGGCTATCGCATCTGCCCCGATGCCGACCCCTGTGACGGCATGCTCGACGTCTGCTACGCTTGCGGCCCCGTCCCTCGCGCGGTTGCCTTACCTATGTTTCTTTCGGCCAAGGACGGCCACCATACCAGGCTGCCGCCGGTTCGCATGCGTCGTTGCCGCCACGCCGAGCTCACCTTTGAGGAGCCAAACTATCCCATCCAGGCCGATGGCGAGCCCATCGTCGCCTCGCGCATCGAGGTGGACATCCTCGCAGGGGCCCTCCACGTCTGGCACCCAACCCGCTAACCCCACCTAAGTTGCGGTGAAATAGGGACTGTTTATGCAGGTAAAGCCGAAAAATAGTCTCTATTTCACCGCAACTTATTGAGGAGATCATTCGTCGCTGCACGGCTTGCGACGATTGGCCTTTTTAATGGCGTTGAAGTGCTTGTCATTGAGCCTGCGCTGGCGAGAGCGCCGAGGCACCTTGGTCTTTACGCGTCGGCGCGGTGGACACCCGCGACGCTCAAGCTCAGCGCGCAGCTTACGCAGGCAGCTGCTACGGTTTTGGAACTGACTGCGACTCTCACGCGCCGTCACGGTAATCCCCGAAGGGATATGTTTCATTCGTACCGCCGAGTCCGTCGTGTTCACGCCCTGTCCGCCCGGACCCGTCGCGCGAAACACCTGCACCTCGCAATCGCGTGCCAACTCCTCGAGCGACATCTCGGCATAGCGCGCATACTCGCGCCATCCCATCGTGTTCTCATCCATATCAACACCTCCCCTCATACAAAAAATGTGACAAAGGGACTGTCCCTTTGTCACATCGCATACCAATCGCTTGTGTTGCGCGCTTAGGCGAAGGTGATCTCGCCGTTCTCGCAGTCCATATCGGCGATACGGGCCAGGCTCTCAACGCGGAAGCCGCGCTCGCGGAGCTTATCGCCGCCGCCCTGGAAACCCTTCTCCACGGCAATGCCAATACCGGACACCTCGGCACCCGCAGCCTCGCAGATCTTGATAAGACCCTCGAGCGCGCAGCCGTTGGCCAAAAAGTCGTCGATGATCAGAATCTTGTCGCCCTCGGACAGGAAGCGCTTGCCCACGATGACCGGGTACTCCTTCTGCTTGGTAAAGGAGTAGATGGTCGTGGCATACTGTTCGCCGTCAAGGTTGATGGACTGCGCCTTCTTGGCAAAGACCACCGGCACGCCGCCAAAATGCTGAGCCGCTATGCAAGCCATGCCAATACCCGAAGCCTCAATCGTCAGGATCTTGTTGATCTCGACATCCTTGAACAGACGGGCCCACTCAGCGCCCATGTGGTCGAACAGCTCAACGTCGCACTGGTGGTTGAGGAAGGCATCAACCTTAAGGACGTTACCGGCCTTTACGATGCCGTCACGGCGAATACGATCCTCAAGCTCCTGCATGGCGCAACCCCTTCTCGCGGCAACGATACCGCGCGATTAATAAACGTTGTTCGATAGTCTACCACGGACCGACCCCCGCCCGCCCCACAAGCCTCTGCGCACCATAAAGCCGCAAGACCAGTCGATACGCCCGATTCGTGGCAAGCCTGCCCCCACAAGTTAATGGCGGGCGCGCATCTTCACCAAACGCACCATGGCGAGCGCAAAGCCCGCAGCGGCCACAGCCATGAGCACGTAGAACACCGAGCGAAAGCCAAACAGGAACACATCCGGACGGCCTGCAACAAAGCTGGTCACGGCCTCGCCCATCGCCACGCTCATCTGCCCATACAGGATATTCGACGCCACCGTAATGCCGAGTGCCATGCCGGCGTAGCGCGCCAGGCTACCCAGGCTGCCCGCAAAGCCAAGTGC
>JAIJJM010000121.1 GCA_022728415.1 Collinsella sp.
CCTTACAGGAGCCGCGCCGCTTACCGGTATTCTGAACGGGCAACAGTCGGATACGCAAAACATGAGCGGCTTCGACAATACCCCGCCGCCCGCACCGCCGGTGGTCATGAGCCGTATGTTTGGTGCTCAACTTTTCAACGGCACCAGCGCAGATAGCGGTGCGACGGTAGGATTCAACCCTGACTATATTCTGAATCCGGGTGATAGCATTCAGGTTCGCTTGTGGGGTGCGTTCACCTTTGATGGTGCGTTACAGGTTGATCCCAAAGGTAATATTTTCCTGCCGAACGTTGGTCCGGTGAAAGTTGCTGGCGTCAGTAATAGTCAGCTAAATGCCCTGGTCACATCCAAAGTGAAGGAAGTATACCAGTCCAACGTCAACGTCTACGCCTCCTTATTACAGGCGCAGCCAGTAAAAGTGTACGTGACCGGATTTGTGCGTAATCCTGGTCTGTATGGCGGTGTGACGTCTGATTCGTTACTCAATTATCTGATCAAGGCTGGCGGCGTTGATCCAGAGCGCGGAAGTTACGTTGATATTGTGGTCAAGCGCGGTAACCGCGTGCGCTCCAACGTCAACCTGTACGACTTCCTGTTGAACGGCAAACTGGGGCTTTCGCAGTTCGCCGATGGTGACACCATCATCGTCGGGCCGCGTCAGCATACTTTCAGCGTTCAGGGCGATGTCTTTAACAGCTACGACTTTGAGTTCCGCGAAAGCAGCATTCCCGTAACGGAAGCGTTGAGCTGGGCGCGCCCTAAGCCTGGCGCGACTCACATTACGATTATGCGTAAACAGGGGCTGCAAAAACGCAGCGAATACTATCCGATCAGTTCTGCGCCAGGCCGTATGTTGCAAAATGGCGATACCTTAATCGTGAGCACTGACCGCTATGCCGGCACCATTCAGGTGCGGGTTGAAGGCGCACACTCCGGTGAACATGCCATGGTACTGCCTTATGGTTCCACTATGCGTGCGGTTCTGGAAAAAGTCCGCCCGAACAGCATGTCGCAGATGAACGCAGTTCAGCTTTATCGCCCATCAGTGGCTCAGCGTCAGAAAGAGATGCTGAATCTCTCGCTGCAAAAGCTGGAGGAAGCATCACTTTCTGCCCAGTCATCCACCAAAGAAGAAGCCAGCCTGCGAATGCAGGAAGCACAACTGATCAGCCGCTTTGTGGCGAAAGCACGCACCGTTGTTCCGAAAGGTGAAGTGATCCTCAACGAATCCAATATTGATTCTGTTCTGCTTGAAGATGGCGACGTCATCAATATTCCGGAGAAAACATCGCTGGTTATGGTTCATGGCGAAGTGCTGTTCCCGAACGCGGTGAGCTGGCAGAAGGGTATGACCACCGAGGATTACATCGAGAAATGTGGTGGCCTGACGCAGAAATCGGGTAACGCCAGAATTATCGTCATTCGTCAGAACGGTGCAGCCGTCAACGCAGAAGATGTGGATTCACTCAAACCGGGCGATGAGATTATGGTTCTGCCGAAATATGAATCGAAAAACATTGAAGTTACCCGTGGTATTTCCACCATCCTCTATCAGCTGGCGGTGGGTGCAAAAGTGATTCTGTCTTTGTAAGGAGTTGAAATGAGCAAAGCAGTTATTGTCATTCCGGCTCGTTATGGCTCATCGCGCCTGCCGGGTAAGCCACTGCTCGATATTGTTGGTAAACCGATGATCCAGCATGTTTACGAGCGTGCGTTACAGGTGGCGGGCGTTGCGGAAGTTTGGGTGGCAACAGACGATCAGCGTGTTGAAAAGGCCGTGCAGGCATTTGGCGGGAAAGCCATCATGACGCGCAACGATCATGAATCCGGCACCGATCGGCTGGTCGAGGTGATGCATAAAGTCGAGGCAGATATCTACATTAACCTGCAGGGCGACGAACCAATGATTCGCCCGCGGGATGTAGAAACGCTGTTACAAGGAATGCGTGATGACCCCGCGTTGCCAGTGGCAACGCTATGCCACGCGATTTCTGCCGAAGAAGCGACCGAGCCAAGCACGGTAAAAGTGGTGGTAAATACCCACCAGGATGCGCTTTATTTCAGCCGTTCGCCTATTCCGTATCCGCGAAATGCTGAAAAAGCGCGCTACCTGAAACACGTCGGTATTTACGCTTATCGTCGCGATGTGCTGCAAAACTACAGCCAGTTACCGGAGTCCATGCCAGAGCAGGCAGAATCACTGGAGCAGCTGCGGTTGATGAGCGCAAGGATCAACATCCGCACATTTGAGGTTGCCGCAACCGGTCCGGGCGTCGACACCCCAGCATGCCTGGAAAAAGTGCGCGCCCTGATGGCACAGGAACTGGCTGAAAACGCATGATTGGCATTTACTCGCCTGGCATCTGGCGTATTCCGCATCTGGAGAAATTTCTGGCGCAACCGTGCCAGAAACTTTCTCTGCTGCGCCCTGTTCCGCAAGAAGTTGATGCTATCGCCGTGTGGGGACATCGTCCCAGCGCGGCGAAACCAATCGCCATCGCCAAAGCAGCGGGAAAACCCGTCATTCGTCTGGAAGATGGATTTGTGCGTTCGCTGGATCTTGGCGTCAATGGCGAGCCGCCGCTTTCTCTGGTGGTGGATGATTGTGGCATTTACTACGATGCCAGCAAGCCTTCGGCGCTGGAGAAACTGGTACAGGATAAAGCCGGAAATGCGGCATTGGCTGATCAGGCCAGAGAAGCGATGCACACCATCGTGACCGGGGATTTGTCGAAATATAACCTGGCACCTGCGTTTGTAGCTGATGAGTCAGAACGTTCAGACATCGTTCTGGTTGTCGATCAGACATTTAATGATATGTCAGTGACGTATGGCAATGCTGGCCCGCATGAGTTTGCTGCCATGCTGGAAGCCGCGATGGCGGAAAATCCTCAAGCCGAAATTTGGGTGAAGGTGCATCCGGATGTCCTGGAAGGAAAGAAAACAGGTTATTTCGCCGATCTGCGCGCCACGCAACGAGTACGTTTGATTGCCGAGAATGTCAGCCCGCAGTCGCTGTTGCGACACGTTTCCCGGGTTTACGTCGTGACATCCCAATACGGCTTTGAAGCCTTGCTGGCAGGAAAACCAGTAACATGTTTCGGCCAGCCCTGGTATGCAGGCTGGGGCTTAACCGACGATCGCCATCCGCAGTCCGCTTTGTTATCTGCCCGACGCGGTTCTGCCACGCTGGAGGAACTTTTTGCCGCTGCATACCTGCGTTACTGTCGCTATATCGATCCGCAAACGGGAGAAGTAAGCAATCTATTTACCGTGCTGCAATGGCTGCAATTACAACGTCGACATCTGCAACAGCGTAATGGTTATTTATGGGTGCCAGGCTTAACGCTGTGGAAGTCAGCGATCCTGAAACCTTTCTTGCAAACGGCAACAAACCGGCTGAGTTTTTCACGTCGCTGTACTGCGGCGAGCGCCTGCGTGGTATGGGGTGTAAAGGGAGAACAGCAATGGCGAGCCGAAGCGCAGCGAAAATCACTGCCGTTATGGCGAATGGAAGATGGTTTTCTGCGTTCATCCGGACTTGGCTCTGACCTTTTTCCGCCGCTATCGTTGGTCCTGGATAAACGCGGGATCTACTATGACGCCACGCGCCCCAGCGACCTGGAAGTGCTGCTTAATCACAGCCAGTTAACGCTGGCGCAGCAGATGCGAGCTGCAAAATTACGCCAGCGGCTGGTTGAAAGCAAACTGAGCAAGTACAACCTGGGAGCCGATTTCTCTCTACCAGCCAAAGCCAAAGATAAAAAAGTTATCCTGGTGCCGGGTCAGGTAGAGGACGATGCCTCTATTAAAACAGGCACAGTCTCGATTAAGAGCAACCTTGAGTTATTACGCACAGTACGCGAGCGTAATCCGCACGCCTACATTGTTTATAAACCGCACCCGGATGTACTGGTGGGGAATCGCAAGGGCGATATTCCGGCAGAACTGACTGCTGAACTAGCTGATTATCAGGCACTGGACGCCGATATTATTCAATGCATTCAGCGCGCAGATGAAGTGCATACCATGACGTCGCTGTCGGGGTTTGAAGCGTTATTACATGGCAAGCACGTACATTGTTACGGCCTGCCCTTCTATGCCGGTTGGGGTTTAACCGTCGATGAACATCGCTGCCCGCGTCGCGAGCGAAAATTAACGTTAGCGGATTTGATCTATCAGGCGCTGATTGTTTATCCAACCTATATCCACCCAACACGGCTACAACCTATTACGGTTGAAGAGGCGGCGGAATATTTGATCCAGACACCGCGCAAGCCGATGTTTATTACCCGAAAAAAAGCGGGGCGAGTAATACGTTATTACCGCAAATTAATTATGTTCTGCAAGGTCAGATTTGGCTAAACAATTTCATAGTTGACTATTACGCAAATTATTTATGCAAGGTAATGCACTAACCGTTTTATTATCCGGTAAAAAATATCTGCTATTGCAGGGGCCGATGGGACCTTTTTTCAATGACGTCGCCGAATGGTTAGAGTCATTAGGACGTAACGCTGTGAATGTTGTATTCAACGGTGGGGATCGTTTTTACTGCCGCCATCGACAATACCTGGCTTACTACCAAACGCCGAAAGAGTTTCCCGGATGGTTACGGGATCTCCATCGGCAATATGACTTTGATACCATCCTCTGCTTTGGTGACTGCCGCCCATTGCACAAAGAAGCAAAACGCTGGGCAAAGTCGAAAGGGATCCGCTTTCTGGCATTTGAGGAAGGATATTTACGCCCGCAATTTATTACCGTTGAAGAAGGCGGAGTGAACGCATATTCATCGCTACCGCGCGATCCGGATTTTTATCGTAAGTTACCAGATATGCCTACGCCGCACGTTGAGAACTTAAAACCTTCAACGATGAAACGTATAGGTCATGCGATGTGGTATTACCTGATGGGCTGGCATTACCGTCATGAGTTCCCTCGCTACCGCCACCACAAATCATTTTCCCCCTGGTATGAAGCTCGTTGCTGGGTTCGTGCGTACTGGCGCAAGCAACTTTACAAGGTAACACAGCGTAAAGTATTGCCGCGGTTAATGAATGAGCTGGATCAGCGTTATTATCTTGCCGTTTTGCAGGTGTATAACGATAGCCAGATTCGTAACCACAGCAATTATAACGATGTGCGAGATTATATTAATGAAGTCATGTACTCATTTTCGCGTAAAGCGCCAAAAGAAAGTTATTTGGTGATCAAACATCATCCGATGGATCGTGGTCACAGACTCTATCGACCATTGATTAAGCGATTGAGTAAGGAATATGGCTTAGGGGAACGAGTCATTTATGTGCACGATCTCCCGATGCCGGAATTATTACGCCACGCAAAAGCGGTGGTGACAATTAACAGTACGGCGGGGATCTCTGCGCTGATTCATAACAAACCACTCAAAGTGATGGGCAATGCCCTGTACGACATCAAGGGATTGACGTATCAAGGGCATTTGCACCAGTTCTGGCAGGCCGATTTTAAACCGGATATGAAACTGTTTAAGAAGTTTCGGGGGTATTTATTGGTGAAGACGCAGGTTAATGGGGTTTATTATGGGGGTAACACAACAAACTGCCAACATAATATATATTAAATTTCAAGTCAATATCTTTTGAATTTTAAGTAGCCAAAAAATCATTTCCATCCTCTTCAAAGAAAAGTAACATAAAGGTAATAAAACATACTACTTTAAGATTTAATTTTACGACTGGTACTGTAATAGAATATAAAATGTAGCTTTTATTACTCCCCCAAGAAAATCCTTTTATCGTGCAAAGAGGGAGATGTTATATCATCCGATAATATTTTAACATTATCAAAATTCTTTAAAATATCGAAATGGAGACGCAGCGTATTAATCCCTTTTTGGGATTTATCATTATCACACAACTTTATCATAAGAGGCGCTATTGAATAAGACTGACATCTTTTAGAAACTAAAGGTGCATATACCAAAGAAGATGATGTTAATCCAATTAAGTGTTTTATTTTTGCTTTTTTTATTACCGGCTCTATTAAAAAGTCTGGCTCTGTTATAAGAATTATGTCACGACATTTTGCCTTTTTTATTGCCTTTTGAATTGCATTAATATTTTTTTTAGGCTCTTTAGGGTGAGGTTTTATAAATATTCTTGCATTATCAGGCTTATCTATTCTAAGTAAGATAGAAATTAACGAATCCGCAAATAATGTATGTTCAATCAAATACTTTTGATTTGCATATATTATATCATCTCTAGTTATAGAATATTTATGGATAACATTATCTATTCTGGTTGATGATTTAACTGATGGAGCACCTTTAAACTCAACAAATTTTTGCGCATTAAATTTTTTCTTAAGCAAAATTGGATATGTACCGTATACATTTTCAAATTTCAAATCTGGATAATGGAACAAGATAATTGAATTAATAATCTCTGAATAAAAATTAATATTTACTATTGGGTTTTCTTTTTCGGTTTTATAAGTCCCTGTCCCCTCTTCAATTAATGAACATCTTATATTATTTTTTTTGAACAAATATACGAAGATTGCATAATGTTGCGCATAGCTCATAAAATAAGCATCTTTAGCTTTTGAATTTAAAACTAAATAATTATATACGTTATAAAAC
>JAIJJM010000122.1 GCA_022728415.1 Collinsella sp.
CGATGTTAAGCGCGAACTGGGCGTTCCTGCCGAGTCCTATGTCGTCGGGCACGTCGGGAGGTTCAGTGAGCAGAAGAACCACCTCTTCCTTGTCGATGTTTTTGCTGAAATCGCCCGGAGAAGGCCAGACGCCGTCCTCATTCTCGTCGGCAAAGGCGAGACACGCACGGCCGTTGAGAGGCGCGTTGCCGAGCTCGGATTGACCGATAGGGTGGTGTTTGCCGGGGTTAGGAGCGATGTCCGCCGTCTCTATTCGGCTATGGACGTCTTCATCTTCCCCTCTGTCTACGAAGGCCTGCCGAACGTCGTCGTCGAGGCGCAGGCAAACGGACTCCCTTGCGTGATTAGCGACTCCATCACACGGGAGGTTGGCATTTGCGAGAACGTCGTTTACAAAAGTCTGGGCGACGCTCTGGACGAATGGGCCGACGCCGCGCTCTCCGCGGATCGCATAGGGTCAAGCGCCAGTGCGAGGGATTTGAAAGGCTCGGGCTATGAAATCAATTCGGAGCTTCCCGGTTTCGTGAGGCTGGTATTCGGATGAACTTTATCGAAACATCGCTTTTCTACTTTCTTGTCGTTTTGCTTTCAGCGGCGCTTGCGCGCATGTCGGAAAACGGCAAGAGTAAGGCTGGGCTGGTCGCTGCCGTGGTTCTTCTTACCGCCGTCGGGGGCTTGAGGTCGTATGCGGTTGGGCAGGATACCCTGGGTTATAAAGAGGGAATCGAGTACTTCTACGCGTATGGGACCACGATGTGGAACCATACGTTCAGCGTTCCGTACGGTGTCTTCACAAGTGCGGTGCTCCATATCTGTAACAATTACTCGTTCTTGCTCGTCGTCGAGTCGCTGATCACCAACGCCTTTTTTGCTTTCAGGCTTTGGGATTTTAGACGAACGGCATCGCTCTCGTTTGCGATGTTCGTCTATACGGCAACGGTGTTCCCGCTGTCTATGTGTCTGACGTGCCAGATGATTGCAGTCTCGCTGGTTTTCTACGCAACCAGGTTTTTAGAACAGAATAAGCCGTTGCTTTTTTGCGCTTGGTGGGCTGTTGGCGCTCTTTTGCACGCGTCCGCCCTGATAGGGGTCCTATTCCTCATCTACTACCTATTTTCCAACAAAAGCAAGAGCCGATCGCAGTTCGCCGCGAAGATGCTTGCATCGGTTGCCCTGCTGTTCCTGGCAGCTTATGCGGGCTCTAAGCTCGTCGACCGGTATGCGCGTTACTCCGTGAACGAATCGAGCATCGGGTTGATGGTTTTTGCGCAGGCGACCGTCCTCGCGATCGCATATTTCGTCAGCCGCGAAACTGCGAATGTTGCCCCGGTTGAGAGCGACGGAACGTCGCGGCTCAAAGCCAACCGGATGCCGCTCGTGTTTTACGCTTTAGGCATTTTGGCTTCGGCGTCCTCTTATGTGATTGCCAACGCCGGCCGCATAGCCTATTACTTCACCGTATTAGGCCCCGTGATTTTCGGAGGCTTCGTGAAGGACGCTCGGAAAATAAAAGCCCGTTTTTGTCTTGGCTGTTTTCTAGTTGTCTGGTTCCTTTTCTACGCCTTTTATGCCTATCTGCTTCATACCGGGCTTGGTATCGAGTCTTATTCGTTCGTCTGGATGGGGTAAATAGTGCCCGAAACCGTTTCGGGCATATACGAGCAAAGTCTACGTTGGTGGTTTGCATACGCCCAGGGCTTGTTCCATGTGTAGCGCAGAGATTTAAAAAGTAAAACGCTTTGTTTAAGCTCGGACTTAAGGAAATTGTATATATGGAAAGCAAAATTAAAAAATACCTAAGTGACCCGTGGATGGCCTACTGTGCCTTTACGTCGAAGGGTCTAACGAAATGGGTTTCCGACAGGACGCACCTTCGATTGATGCATCGCGCCAAGTTGGGCATGTGGCCTAGCATAGACTCGCCGGTGACCTTCACTGAGAAGATGCAGTGGCTGAAGCTTAACGATCACAACCCTGCGTACACGACCATGGTCGACAAGTACCGCGCTAAGGACCTCATTGCCTCGCGTGTGGGCTCCGAGCACGTGGTCAAGACGTTGGGCGCCTGGAATTCCGCTGATGACATCGATGTGAGTGGGCTACCGGAGAAGTTCGTACTCAAAACGAACCACGACTGCGGCGGCGTGCTCATCTGCACTGACAAGGGACACTTCGATCTCAACAGTGCCAAGGACTTTTTTCGGGGTCATTTGAAGCAGAATTATTTTTACGGGTGCAGGGAATGGCCTTACAAGAACGTGAAGCCCGTCGTGTTCGCCGAGGAGTTCTTGGAGAGCGAGGGCGATAATGCCCGTGATGAAGACGATAACTGGGAAGGCATCGACGAGTTCGACTTCTTCTGCTTTGACGGGGAACCCCGGCTGATTTCTTATTGCCACGGGGACAAGAACGATTCTGAGAAGAGGTACAACGATTTCTACGACACTGAGTGGAATCTGCTGCCTTTGGCGATGGGATACGCGAGTTCCGAAGAGACGATCCCTGCCCCGGAGCAGCTCAGCGAGATGCTCGAGCTATCAAGGAAACTGAGTGACGGTGTACCTTTCTTGAGGGTCGACCTCTTCATCTGCAAGGGGCGCGTTCTCGTCGGCGAGCTGACTTTCTACCCGTGGGGCGGGTTTACGCCTTTCAGCCCCGCTGAGGCGGAGAGGACGTTGGGGCAAATGGTTTCTTTGCCCCAACGTGAAAACGAGGAATGATGGCAAACGAAAGCTGCATTCAGTGCGTGCGCATGGATAATCAGCCAGTAAGCGCGCTCCGGCGTTTCTTCATGGAGGTTTAGTATGTCCGACACAAAAGACCTCCGGGCGAGGTCGGCAAGCGCGGCAAAGTGGTCTCTGGCAACCGAGATTATCGCCAAAATCATCTCGCCTATCTCGCAGCTCGTCTTAGCGAGGCTGCTGGCGCCAGAGGCGTTTGGCATGGTGGCGACCGTCACCATGGTAGTGAGCTTTGCCGACATGTTCGCGGACGCCGGGTTCCAGAAGTACCTGGTGCAACACAGCTTCCGAGACAAAAAAGACCTGCATGCCAACGCTAACGTGGCCTTTTGGACGAACTTCGGCATATCGGTGGTCCTGTGGTGTCTCATTGCCATATTCAACGATCCGGTGGCCACCTTCGTGGGCAATCCGTCGCTGGGCTTTCCCTTGGCCGTGGCCTGCCTCTCTCTCCCGTTGACGTCGTTTTCGAGCATTCAGATGGCGTTGTTCCACCGTAATCTCGATTTCAAGTCGCTTATGCCGGTGAGACTGACGTCGACCTTACTTAACTTCGGCTCGACGCTTGTACTGGCGTTTATGGGATTTGGTTACTGGTCGCTTATCGTTGGCACTTTGGCGGCGAATATTGTAAATGCAGTGGGGCTGACTCTGCTGTCTGAGTGGAAGCCGCGTTTTTTCTACTCCTTCAACATGCTGAAGGCTATGTTCTCATTCAGCGGATGGACGCTTTTGGAGTCGTTCACCATATGGCTTTCCTCTTGGGCGGGCACCTTTATCGTGGGGCATTTCCTGGGTGCGGCTGAGTTGGGATATTACAAGACGCCAGTCACCTTTGTGAGCGGGTGCTTCGGGATTATCACGAACGCTACGACGCCCATCTTGTTCTCGTCACTTTCGCGCCTTCAGTTTGATCGGGAAGAATACGTTGCTTATCTGCGACGCTTCCAGTTCATGGTGGCATTGTTCCTGTTGCCGTTGTCTGCGGGTATCTTCGTATTCCGCGAGCCTTTGGTGGCCCTGTTGCTCGGCGATCAGTGGGGCGAGGCGACGCTCATGTTCGGGTTGTATGGGCTGGTGCAGGGGCCGATGGTGCTGCTCTCATACTACAGCAGCGAGATGTATCGCTCTCTTGGTAAACCGCGCGTGTCTACGCTTGTGCAGGTGATGTACCTCGTGTTGATGACGCCGCTTATGACCGTGGCGGCTATGCAAGGGTTCGATGCCGTCGTGTGGGCTGATGCGGGATTGAGAATCCTTTTGATTGCTATCAACCAAGTGGTCACATATTTCGTGGTTGGCCTTTCGTTTGGGCGCACTATGTTGTCGCTCAAGGAGCCCATTTTCTGCACATCGATGATGTGCGCATTTGCATGGGTGACGTATGGACTCGCATCTAGCAACTGGCTTGGCGTCGGGTTGGACATTGTAGGGTGCGTCGTTGTCTATTTCGCGATTTGCTTTGCTTTGCCCAAGAGTAGGAGGGTGCTGCTGAAGCTGGTCAAGGGCGGCGGCTTTAAAACGTTTTGAGGTCTGTAATTAACTTGTTGGGAGTTCCCTCTCAGGACTTCCTTAAAACGAAAGAGTGGGGTATATATGCAGGATAGAAAAGTCCTCGTCACTGGCGCCGCCGGCTTCATCGGGGCGTTTCTGGTGAAGCGGCTGCTCGAAACCACCGACGACGCGATCATCGGTCTGGACAACGTGAACAGCTACTACGACCCTGGCATCAAGGAGGCTCGCCTGCGAATGCTGGCGGAGGTGGACAAGGCGGGGCGTTTCGCCTTCGTGCGCGGCGACCTGTGCGATGCCGCGTTGATAGAGCGCCTGTTCGCTGAGAACGGCTTCGACGTTGTGGTGAACTTGGCCGCCCAGGCGGGTGTGCGGTATTCCATTGAGAACCCGAGGGCTTACATCGACTCGAACCTGATTGGATTCTTTAACATTTTGGAAGGATGCCGTCATCACCCGGTGAAGCACCTGGTGTACGCGAGTTCGAGTTCGGTTTATGGCGGCAACGAGAAGGTTCCCTTCAGCGAGGAGGACCGCGTAGACTCCCCCGTGAGTTTGTATGCTGCCACCAAGAAGAGCAATGAACTCATGGCCGCGGCCTACTCCAAGCTCTACTCCATCCCGGCCACGGGTCTGCGCTTCTTTACGGTGTACGGGCCCATGGGAAGGCCCGACATGGCGTACTTCGGCTTCACCGAGAAGTTGCGTCGTGGCGATACGATTAAGATTTTCAACATGGGCGATTGTAAGCGCGACTTTACGTACGTGGACGATATTGTGGAGGGCGTGCGCAGGGTCATGGACGGCGCTCCTGAGGTCAAGATCGGTGCTGATGGTTTGCCAATTGCCGCTCATCGCGTGTATAACATCGGCAATTCGAATCCCGAGAACCTGCTGGACTTCGTGGACACCCTGCAGCGTGTGCTGGTTGAGGAGGGCGTGCTCCCCGCCGATTACGATTTCGAGGCGCATAAGCAGCTCGTTCCTATGCAGCCTGGTGACGTGCCTGTAACCTATGCGGATACTGGCGCCTTGGAGCGCGATTTTGGTTACAAACCCGCAACGCCGCTCGAGGACGGTCTTCGTGAATTCGCGAAGTGGTATCGCGAGTTCTACGGGAATTAGCTGGGTGATAGCAATGTCGAATGTATACAGCAGTGACCGTATTCGCTTTGGGGGGGGGTCTATTCTCTCAAACCATGCTTTGAGGTTTGTTTGGCTACTTCGAAAGTGCCAGAATTCGCACAATCCTTTATGGCATCTTTTTCGAAAGAGGATGGCTTGCAAATATGGTCTCGAGATCGCGCCTGCCACCTCGATTGGCGAAGGCTTGTATCTGGGTCACGCTTTTGGCATTACGGTAAACCCGAATGCCGTTATCGGTCGCAACTGCAATATGCACAAAGGTGTGACAATTGGTCGGGAAAACCGCGGCAAACGAAAAGGTGCGCCTGTTCTTGGCGATTGCGTTTGGCTTGGTGTCAACTCAACTATTGTTGGTGGCGTTCGTTTAGGCAACGACGTTCTCGTTGCACCGAACACTTATGTTAACTGCGACGTACCAAGCCATTCGATTGTGATTGGGCACCCATGCAAAATCATTTCTCGAGATGGGGCAACAGACGAATATATAAACAACAGGGTCTGAATAATAAAATCGGTTTTACATGTCTTATCCAGGATAGAGGGGGGGGGGATCGTCTTCGCTAATTACAGCGAGTTAGCGACTCAGTGAGCTTTGGCGCGCTCTGATGCGAGCGGAAGGTGAAGCAAACTGGAACGGGTAGTAGATTCCCAGAAGCTATATGCAACGTGAGTGTCAAAGATAGCGCGTCTTAACGCATAACCCTGCATTCCTCCTTTCACCGACTGGCAAAACGATTTACACCTAATTGTCGACATTACCCACGCGATTTATCTTTGCCCCCGCATCGATCTCGCTAAACTAATAACTGTCGCTACCAGGGCATTTTCTGGTGCACATTCTATTGGCTCCTGCGAAGATCGGAGCGGGTATGTTTGCCGCCGAGTCCCACGCCAGCCGTCATCACATCGCGATCGCTGCCATGGCCTGCCTATGCGTTTTGCTGGGCGGGCCTTCCTATGCCGCGGGCGCGGAGAGCCTGTTCATCGCGGGCGCGACGTACTACGAGCCGGGCGTGTCGGGCCCCGGCTGGGCCTGGACCGATGCCGACCACCTAGAGCTTAACGGCTACGCGGGCGAGGCCATCGGCGCCGAGGGCGACCTGGTGCTGACGCTTGCCGGGCAAAACTCCGTGACGGAGTCGCATGCG
>JAIJJM010000123.1 GCA_022728415.1 Collinsella sp.
CTCGCACGGAGAGCACATTAAGTGCTCTCCGGCTCGTGCGGAACTCGCGATCGACCTTATATGTCTGCCGCCCGGCGGCGGGGCTCCCGCACATCTCAACCTTGGCTGGGTTCTGGCTCAGTGGCAGTCGCTTCGCTTCTGCCCACCTTTGCTGGTACGACGGTTTGGCGTTGGATCGGTTCTTTCTGATATATGCTTGTTGCGGCTCTTCTTTTGGGAGGGGCCGCTTTTTTGTTGCTAGGAGGTTGGCCCGTGGTTGATGGGGATGCTCGCTCTGAGCTGCTTTCTGCTGATTGGAATGGCGAATGGATACGTCTGCAGGCCGCTCGGCATCGGGCTGATGATTCTTTTGAGTGGGATAAACGTGCTCGGCATTTTCGGCCGTTGGAGACTGCCCCATATGCGCGGGATTTTATAAAGCTGTTGGCGCTTGAGCCTGGTGAGTCGGTGCTTGATATGGGGTGCGGGGCTGGGTCGATTGCTATTCCGCTTGCGCAAGACGGGCATTCCGTGATTGCTGCCGACTTCTCTCCTGCTATGTTGGGCACGCTTGATGCTGGTATTAAGTACTATGGGCTCGAGGATCGCATTACGCCGCTTGAGCTTGCTTGGGATGATGATTGGGATTTGGTTGGACCGGTTGTGAAAGCGGTGGATGTTGCCTTTGCCAGTCGGTCGGTTACGACGACTAATCTAAAAGGTGCGCTTGCCAAGCTTGATCGTACGGCTCGTCGGCGTTGTGCCGTCACGATGGTCGCCAACTCGAGCCCGCGCTATGACCTGCACTTGATGAATGCCATCGGCGCCTCGGTTGCCTGCAGCAATGGTTTTGTGTACGCCTTTAATATCCTCATTCAGATGGGTGCCCTGCCGCAGGTTACGTACTTTGAATCGCCTCGTCGCGATACCTTCGATAGCCTTGAGGCGGGTGTGGCGGACTTCTCCCGCATGCTCGAGCACGGTAACGAGGATAAGTTCGACCGTCTGCGCGACTACATCGCTCAACACATGATTGAGAACCCCCATGCCGGTGAGCCGGGCTCCAAAGGGGTGCCGCAGGGGCGCTATATGCTCGATCATGTCCGCAAGGTCCGTTGGGCGTTTATCGCATGGGAGCCGGTCTCTTCGGGCCGTCCATAGACCGCTTTCGGCTGCCATACACGTCCGCCTGTAACCCGCGCTGTTCTCCCGCTCGGCATCCGCATTCTTTTTGAACTGGGCAAACACGCCCCACACCGCACCGTTCCTGCGCTATCGTGGGACAGCTCACGTAGATTAAGGCCCCATCGCGGGGCGCCCCATAACATAGAAAGCGAGAACCCATGGCACTGACAGGAGCCCAGGTCAAGCAGCTTCGCAGCATGGCCCATCACCTCAACCCCGCCATCATCATCGGCAAGTCCGACATCAACGAGGGCACCGTCGAGCAGACGGTCGCCTACCTGGAGAAGCACGAGCTCGTCAAGTGCTCCGTACTCGATGGTTCCAGCCTTTCCGCCCGCGAGGCCGCCGAAGACCTTGCCGATCGCTGCCATGCCGAGGTCGTCCAGGTTATCGGCCGCAAGTTCTCGCTGTATCGCGAGTCCTCGCGCAAGGATATCGAGAAGATTAAGCTCGTCTAAGAGCCAACGATCCGGCGAGTCAACATACATCAAGCTTGCGGGCGTCCGATCAATTCGGACGCCCATTTTTTATCGCTCGACGAGCACGCGGTTAAGCCTGCCCTCCACCAAGCGCTCGTACAGACGCCGCGTCTCGGGCTCGGGCACGCCATTGATCTGCTCCCGCAGGTGATGCATATGTCCACTGTACAGCTCGACGATATCGCGTCTTCGCCCCGCCGCGCCGTAGACGCGCATAGCGCAACGCACCATGTCCTCGCGCGCCGTCTCTTGCCGCAGCCCCGACTCCACCAGCCATACCGCCGACTGCAGGTCGTTTTCTTCTAGAGCGGCATTCGCGCCCCGAATCATGCAGTCGATATACTTCGATTCCATAATGCGCCGCATACGCAAAAAGTAGGTGGGATTACAGCCATTGGGAACATACAACGGGCCGGCGTAGAGCTGCTCGATCTTAAGGCACAGCTCGATCAGATGGGGTCCGCGCGCACCCGTGCGATTTCCCAAAACTTCGCGGCTTATCTGATCAAACAACCGCACGTCGGTCTTGACGTAATCGCCGTTAAGCCCAATGCACTCATTTTGGATCAGCACACACGATTTGCCGTCCGGTGTCGGCCCCAAGGCCGAACGCAGGCGCGATATCGTCGAGTACAGATTGTTACGAGCGCTATTGAACTCGGCATGGGGCCACAGCTCCATAGCCAGCGTCTCGCGGTCGACCAGGGCATCCATGCCCAGTGCAAGCCGCTCGGCAAGCGTCGCCGCTTTCTTGCGGCGCCACATCTTATCCGTGATGGGAAACCCGTCGCGCTCGGCGCGAAACGCCCCAAACATGCGGATCTCGATATGGTCAACCACATCGACACCCTCGGCATCGCCGGCCTGGAACAGACGCTCGCCTTCGCCCTCAAAGTCGTCACGCAGCGAATACCGCGACAGCTCGCGCACCGGGAGCTTCTTTCGAATTCCAGCAGCCGGCTCGCCCAGACAATGCATCGCAAGACGCGCAAACAGCCGATACGATGGATCCAAAATCCCTGGGCGGTTCATGGACATCCAGGCTGCAAGGTCGCTGTCGCGGCCCGCGGAGGCCAAATGCAGCGCCACCATCCAAGCCTCGGCACCACCGACCTGCGTCCGACTCAAATCGAGCAGCTCTGCCTCTTCGCGCACCGATACCATCGATGTATTGCGTAAGTACGCCGCGCGCTCTAGCAGCAGTGCGTTGTCGCGTATGTATCCAATCGATTCCTCGGCAAGCCTGAGCACCTGCACCGCACGGAATTTGGCATTGACCGGACGCCCCTCGGCCAGCGACTGCCAGCCTTCCAGTATCAAGCCAAACAACTGGACTTGATTGTCACGCACGCGCACGGCAAAACGGTCGAGCTCATTGAATGCCTGCTCGTCGGTCACCGGCATGCCGGCAAGCAGGCGACGCGCCGATAATACCATGCGCACCCAGATGGCGAGCGCTCGGATTCCACGCGCTTCGAGTGCCTCGAGCTTCAGGGCCATCTCGTCATCACGCTCGTCAATCCCTGCATACGACCCATCAAATAGCTCCGTCAACATGCGGTCCGCCCGCACAAACGTCCCCGCGATATCGAGCTCACAATCGTAGGCCTTATCCGTTTTGAGCCCCGCGAGGATCTCACCGCCCTTCGCCCGCTCGGTCAGCCCATGCTTTATCTCGACATGTGCGGACAGCATGTCGAGTGCGGCACAGGACGCCTCACTTTCCAACGCTGTATGGCTCACCGGAAGCCCCAGACCACTATCTCCATAACAGGCGGCCGTAAACGCGTGCGCCACCTTCCACGACACGGGATCGAGCTCGCAAATCGCTTGCTCGCCCGCACGCTCGATAAGTGAGGCCATATACCGCGCGAGCTTTGTATTGGAGACGCTCACCGCCGCCAGATAGATGCCGAGCGCCTCGTCAGGCGTCGGCTCCGATGCCCGGCCACCTGCCTCGGTCTTTTCCAACGCCGCGCGGCAGACATCCCCTCCATGCCCCGTCAGGGCCAGATCGACCCCATACTGCCCGGCAAGCTCCAACACCGCACTGCGGTCCAAAAACGCGTCGGCGAGGTCCATCGCGGTATCGCAGCGCCCCGCTTTAATCAATATACGCGCCGCCCGCACAACGAGTTCGGGGCGAATTTCGGCGACCAGCTTGCGCAATCGCAGGCGTGCGTTGTTCTCGGTACCCAAGCAGGTAAAGCTCCGGTCTGCCGGATCAACGCCAAAAATGGGATAATCGCGAACAAGATAGGACTGGTCAATCGCCGAAAGCCTAACACCGCAAGCCTCGAGCTCCGAAATATTGCCCTCACCCATTAAGACCATCAAGCATGCCACGCTAAACAGGGCGTTGTTCTCGAGCGACGCCAAATCAACAAGTGCCGCACCGTAAATATTGACGATCTCGTTTTCGAGCGTCTGGGCAACGTCTCCCTGCCCGTATAATCCCGACTGCATAGCCGAGACGAGCTCGGGCACGCCCTGCGTAAGCTGATAGAAGTCGAGCGATGTGCTGATCGAAAACGCCGATGCCCACGCCGAATACTCATAGGCATGCACCTTGAGCATCTGCGCGTTGACTTTAATCGAATCGCCCAGTCCATGAATCAGCTGGCGATTCGAAGGACGGCAGCTCATAAGGACCCCAACCCCCATAGCACGCAGGCTTCGGATTCGGTCGATCAGCTCCTCGGTCTCGCTCTGGCTGAGGTTAGGCACGTTATCGATTGCAATCAGGGAGTGCGGCTTGTCCTTAAGCTCTTCGGTAACGACCTCGAGCTGCATAAACACCTCGCGCCCAATGGCGCGGTCTGCCTCGATGATCCGCACGGGACCTCGCGTCGGATCGCTTTTAACCTCTTGGGCATACTGCAGCAGCACCGAGGTTTTCCCAAAGCCATCAGGTGCGTAGAGAACTACGATGCCGGCCTTTCGGCCCTTGGCGATAAGTTCGTTTATCAAGCGATCGCGCCGCACCATATAACTACTGCCCAGCGGCATAAGCTCGAGGTCGTCCATATTGCCCAACTCGTTAACCATACCCGCTCCTCAACTCGACCACATGAACAGCGTAACGTTAGACCATATGTATCGCTAGATGAATAACGCGATGCTACGATATAGGATGTTTGTTGGTACGCAAATGGTAAGTTTTTGTTCAGCGTGGTCCGATTGAAACTTATCCCCCAACCAATCAATCTTTGCGCAGGTCAATGCACTTGCCAGCTTGTCCCATTCTTTGGCAGTGTACCTCAAATGAGCAATGTTCAATTATGTTGCGCAACTCACCTAACGCCAGCTACCGTCTGCGACCTTTTCGTAGCATTTATGCATAGTATCTGTTATGGAATGAATCATGCTTCACCAGACGCACCCGTCAAGTTCGCGGCAAGATTTTCGTCGAGCACACGGCGCGCGCTCAGCAAAAAGGCCCCCGCAAAGCGGAGGCCTTCGGCAAAGCTATGTCGAGGTGATAGGCTATCGCTACTCGCAGAGCGAAAGGGCGGCCTCGTCGGCAACGACAACACAGTTGGTGTGCAGTTGCAGGATCGAGGCAGGGCACTCGGGGGTAACCGGACCAAAGCACATGTCATGCACGGCCTGTGCCTTGGCCTCGCCGTTGGCGACGACCAGGATCATGCGGGCATACATGATGGTCTGAGTGCCCATGGTATAGGCCTGACGAGGTACGTCGTCGATGCTGTCGAACAGGCGGCTGTTGGCCTGAATAGTGCTCTCGGTAAGGTCGACACAGTGCGTACCCTTGGAGAAGTGGTCATCGGGCTCGTTGAAGCCAATGTGACCGTTGTTACCGATGCCGAGCAGCTGCAGATCAGGGTAACCGGCAGCAGCGACGATCTTGTCGTACTCAGAGCAGGCAGCGGCAGCGTCGGGATTGGAGCCATCGGGCACATGCGTGTTGTTCAGGTCGATGTTAATGTGATCGAAGAAGTTCTCACGCATAAAGTAGTGGTAGCTCTGGGGATCGTCGTGCGAAAGGCCACGATACTCGTCGAGGTTGTAGGTGCTGACCTCGGCAAAGTCGACGTCACCCTTCTCGTACCAAGCGGCGAGCTGCTTGTAGGCGCCAATCGGGGTGGAGCCGGTGGCAAGACCCAGCACGCAATCGGGCTTGAGGATAACCTGGGCCGAGATGATATTGGCGGCCTTACGGCTCATATCCTCGTAGTCTTTAGCTTTAATGATCTTCATTACGCGTCCTTTCTCGTACAAGAGAGGCAAGGCTCCCCTTACAAGCACTTGCCCGCGGCCCGCGTCGGCCGCAACAAACGTGTGCGGCCACCAGGGCGAGGTCGCGTAATGTATATGTCTCGTGTCTACCCGCGTCGAGGCCCCTGCCCGTCCACGGTGACCCGAAGCCTTTTAGCCTCGGACAGTTTTCATCTTGCCACGGAGGGCGTCCTCTTTCAAGGGCGCCCTCCGTAAACGTGTTTGAATTGTAGGCTAAAGGCCGAGCGCACTCACTAGCGCTCGCGAGCGACGATAAGTTGGTCCATCTCCTCGACATGCTCGCCAATGGAGCCCTTGATGCTCGAGAACTCAACGGAGTTGCACACCAAGATAGGAACCGTCACATCGTAACCCTCGGCAGCAATTGCCTCGCGATCGAATTCGATGAGCACATCGCCCTTATGGACAACATCACCCACCTGGGCATGCACGTTAAAATGCTTGCCCTCAAGCTGAACAGTATCCAAACCAACGTGGATGAGCACGTCTAGGCCATCGACCGTGTTGAGTGCAACGGCGTGTCCCGTGGGAAAAATGGCCTCGACCTTGGCGTCTGCCGGCGCAATCACGCGCGTGCCGGTAGGCTGAATCGCCACACCCTGGCCCAAAAGGCCGGTGGCAAACGTCTGGTCATTGACCTCG
>JAIJJM010000124.1 GCA_022728415.1 Collinsella sp.
GTCAATCTCAACGATGTACTCAGTGTGCTGGATGTTGTCGTCTCGACGATTGAACACTCCGATGTGACTGGCGGCATCGGCGGATACTCCGTTCTGGCCAGCACCGCAGATCATAGGAATGCCAACAATGAGCCCGATCCACTGGGTATGGCCGGCGGCTTCGCCGGAGACATCGAAGGCGGCCACATTCAGGACTCCAGCTCGCATGAGTTCGTATACATCATCGGCCAGGTTTCGGCCGGCGGCTACGTGGGCACCATGCAGCCGGGAGCCGTGGCAAACGTACTCGGCGACGGCAGCGTGCTCAAGAAGCTTGTCAACCTCGACGACCTGCTCTCGCTCGTGCAGGACTTCGTGCCGACGATTCGCAACAGCTCGACCGATGCCGCAGTGTGCGGCGGCGCGGTGCGTGCCCAGGCGGCATCGGATACGACCACACGCCGCGGCATGGCCGGCGGCTATGCAGGTCGTAATCGTGGCGGTCATATCTGGGGCAACAACACAGCAGCGTGGAAGCAGGAGAATACCGGCGGCAAATACAACGGGCCGCAGCGCGTAGCCTACGCCGCGCGCATCCGCAGTGTATACGGTGTCGAAATCGCCGGCGGTTACACCGGCTTCATGGAGGCGGCCGATACCGCTCAAGGCGGTTCGCTCTCCTTGCTTGGCGGTCTCATCAAGGCCGGCAATCTCGCTGGCGTGCTGTCTGTGGTCTACCCGACCGAGGAGCACTCGAAGGTCACCGGTCCGCTGCGCAATATGAGCTACGACCAGTGGAAGACGTGGGTCGACAACATCGGCAAGTACGGTGCGTATGGCAAGGAATTCACCGATGTGACCACGGCTGATGGTGCGGGCTCTGTTACCGACCAGGATTCCCTGGACAAGTTCCTCGAATCCTACATCTTCGGATTCAACGTCGTCGCAGGACGTGCGGAGTATCGGACCGGCGCGAACCTGCATGATTCCGGCGTCGCCGGCGGACACGTCGGTCTGATGCGCACCGGCACGATCACCGATGGCCAGTCGATGGACGTCAAGACCGTCTCCGCCATGCGTGCGGCAGGTGGCTACGCGGGCACGATGGAATCCGGCTCGGCATCCTCGTTCGGCTCCATCCAACTATTCGGCGACAAAGGCATCAAACTTGATCTGGGTCAGATGCTCGACGTGGCACAGGTATTCGTGCCAGTCATCAAATCCTCGAGCGTGGCCGGCTACCGCAAGGGTATGAAGGTCGTGGCCACCGGCGAAGACATCACGCACGGCACCGGCAACGCCGGTGGCTACGTGGGTCTCGCGGTCGGCGGCCAGATCTGGGGCGATCTCGACCAGAACGGCCAGAAGCTTGCCGATGGGGCCACTGCTGACAAGGCGGCCGGTGCCAACGTCTCCAACCTGCGCAAGGTGGAAGGCCGCAACAATGTCGGCGGATTCATCGGCGTGGCCACTGCCGGTGCGGTTGCGGATGTGGACACCAATGCGTCCGAGGGATTCCTGCAAGGAATCCTCGACTCGCTGGTCTCGACCCCGGCAAGTCTGGTCAGCGTATTGCAGGCCACGGTTACGACGATTCGCGGTGCGCATGTGAGCTCGGATGACCCGGCATGGGGATACACGGTCAATGGCGCATATGAGAGCAAGGACGATAAGGGTAACACCACAACCAAGTATGCCCTGAACGCCGGCGGTTTCGCTGGTTCGTTGCAGGCCGCGATCCTCGGTGACAAGGATTCCGCCAAAAGCACCGGCAGTGAAGCGGATCCGAACAATGACCCGGCTTCTCTTACTGTTAACGGGCTGCGCGCTGTTGAAGGCGGGCAATACGCCGGTGGCTTCTTTGGCCTTGCTGATATATCCAGCGTCGCTTCCGTCGGCGGCGGCGAGGCCGGCGATAAGCAGAATACCAACCTGCTGCTCAAACTGCTCAAGGTCGGCAACGTGGGCGTGCTCGAAGCATTCCGCACCTTCATCTATGACGGTCAGGTCAACGGCGTGAACGACGGCATCCAAGTCGTCGCCCATGATTCCACCACGAAGGGCATGCTTGACTCGAAGCGTTACACCGGTGCGGCCGGTGGCTTCGGCGGTGGACTGATCAATGGCTCTGTGAAGCAGTCTGCGGTCACCAACCTCAACAGTGTGACCGGCGTGAACTACGTGGGCGGCTTCATCGGGCATCTTGGCAAATCCGGCACGGTCGCCGCCGACAATGCACAACTCGGCACGGATGTGCTCAATCTGCTTGGTGCCACGGCCGGCGTACTTGACATCTGGGGCTCGCACGTTGGCGATTCGCGCGTCACCGGCATCCCGGACGGTTATACCGTCACCGCCACACACCATGGCGACAATTACGGCAAAGCCACCGACAAGGCTACCGGACGCGAGGTCGCAGGCGGTTTTGTTGGATACGTGGATTTGGCCAGGGTGAAGGGCTGCGCGTCCGGCAATCTCAAGAAGGTCACTAGCGGTGAGATTGCCGGCGGATTCGTCGGTGAAACCAGCCGTGCCTATTTGGTTGACGCGAAGGTCAACTCCGTACTTGTGGAACTGCTGCTGCAAGTGGTGAACGCGCTGGTCAAGCTCCTGTACCTCGACAAGGCGGAACAGGTCGGCGTCATCGATTTAGGCAAGTGGTTCCCGGCCATCTTCGGCAAGGTATTCGATCTCAAGGTGCTTTCGGAAGGCAACGTGCTGTACGTGAACCTGTTCGGACTGAAGGTGAGCGTTGCTCTGTCCAAGGCTGATGATGAAAACCAGCAGCAGACCGACGTGGCGATTGTCACCATCGGCGATAGTGTCATCAAACTGCCTTGCAGCAAAGACGGCATTGATATGGATGGATCGAGCAGCAACCTGACCGTCCAGCTCATCAAGGGCAACCGTACTCGCGTGGAACAGTCCACCGTAACGGGCATCGCCAGTGGCTATGACGTGTTCGGCGGAGGGGCAACTCAGGATACCGACGGTGTGAAGGATCTTTCCACAGGCTACACGGGCGGCTTCGCCGGACTGAACGACGAGGGCGTGCTGGCAGACGACCACATGGTCTACGCCGACACGATCCGCGGTGCCAGCGGACTGGTCGACCCGTTCTCGAACACCAAACTCAAGTCCGTATGGGACTTCAACACCATGAGCGACATCCTCGGACCGGTCGATGACGGCAACGGCGGCAAGGCATACAACACCTATCGCATCTACCGCAAGGCGGTCGCGAACGCCGGTGAGGCCCGCACCTCCGCACAGGACGGCAACAAGATCTTCTCGCAGAAGAACACGGCAGACGATGCGCTGAACACCGGACTCGATCGTTGGGAAGTGAAGCTGTTCGACGTGGTCAACACATACGACAGCGGCGCTGTGCACAGTGGTGCATCCGGCGACGCCGGCACCACATGGGTCGGCATCAAGGACGCCGTGACTGTGGCTGGTGGCAGCAGCACAAAGCTCGATGCCTACCAGTCCCCGGCCAAGGCCGTGCTCATGCTTGACGTGCCCGTATCCGACAACAACGGCGGACTCACCCCCGAACCGGACGACGGCCAGGACCCGTGCGGCAAGGACGGTTGCAAGACCGTGGACCTCACCCTGCAGAAGGTGTGGCGCAACGGCCAGCTGGAACGCCCCGACGCCATCACCCTCGAGGTGACCGCCACGTACACGAATGCGGCGGGCGAACAGGTCAAGGCCGGGAAGCTCGAATGCTTCAAGGACGACTGCGCCACCGAGGAGCGGGCCAACCCGTTCACGGTGACCATGACCGCCAAGGAGAACGGCTCCGCGTGGAGCGACACGTGGCGCACGAAGCTCACCGGCCTGCCGGTCGCCTTCGTTGATAAGGGTTCCGGCCCGAACGGCGAGGACGTGACGCGCTACTACACGTACACCGTCAAGGAGCTCAACATGACCTACGCCTCCGGCGACACGGACGGCAACGCCGAGACGAAGACCCCGGCCGAGGCCGGCTACTCGGTGTCCGTCAAGTACGGCACGGACAAGGACGGCAAGTATGTGGTCACCGTCACGAACTTCTCGCCCCTGCCCGAGACCGGCGGCAACGGCACGCTCCTGTTCGTCATGCTCGGCGTGCTCATGCTCGCCCTCGGCACCGCATGGTACCTGCGCGCCAACCGCATGGAACCGGCCGCGGCCGGGGGAGCGGGCGCGGGAACCGCGCTGCCGGTCGGCCGCAAACGCGGTCGGCACACCCGATAACCAGACTTCCCGCCGTCGCACGGCGGCGGGGCAACCAATGTAACCAACTCGAACCGGCCCCGACCGGGACCGGTGCAGTACAGAGAAAGGAACAGTGATGAAGTCACTAGTCAGGAAAGTAGCGGCGGGCGTCCTCGCAGCCGCCACGATGCTCGGCGTCGCCGGCCTCGGCACCACCACCGCCTCCGCGGAAGATGCTACCGGCAAGCTGACCGTCACCAGCTCGGATGCCGCGTTCAACGGCAAGACGGTGAAAGCCTACCAGATGTTCTCCGCTTCCCCGGATGCCGAAGGCCAGAACGCCACCTACACGCTGGCCTCCGCCTGGGACAATTTCTTCAAGACTAATGCGAATGAGTTCGGTATCACGGATGTGACCGATGCCAACGTCTCCGAAAAGGCCTACGACTACGTATACGGTCTGAAGCAGACGCACCAGGACACGAAACTGGCCGAGCTCGCCACCAAGGCTTCCAACTGGGCCAAGAATACTGGCAACAATGTCTCTGCGGTGAGTGCTACAGCGGTGGCGGAGGCCTCCGGTAACGCCTACGTCGCTACTTTTGAGAACCTCCCGCTTGGCTACTACGTGGTGAGCCCGCAAGCCGGTTCCACTTCCAACACGCGCCACACGGATGCGATGCTTGTCAACGTCACCGCCACGACCAAGAACATCAATCTGAAGTCCGAATACCCGACCGTCGACAAGACCATCGATACCGACAAGAAGGGCGACAGCGCCCAGATCGGCAGCAAGGTGAACTTCCAGCTCAAGTCCAAGGTTCCGGACACCTCCGAATACACGAATTACGTCTTCAAGATCGTCGATACCCTTTCCGCGGGGCTTGACTTCAGCAACGACGTCACCGTCAAGGTCGGTGATGCTACGCTGGGCACTACTGATTACAGCGTGACCACGAGTGGGAAGACGACCGTCACCATCGACCTGTCCAACTACGTGAAGGCCGACAATGCGTCCAAGGCCGGCCAGAATATTCTCGTCACCTACTCCGCGACTCTGAACAAGGACGCGTTCGTCGGCACCCCGGACCAGAACAACCCCGGCAACCTCAACTCCGCCAAGGTCCAGTACAGCAACAGCCCCAGCGAGGATAGCATCGGCGAATCCACCCCGTCCGAAACCCACAGCTACACCTTCAACTTCAACCTGAAGAAGATTTACAAGGAAGGCACCACCGAACACACCCTCGCCGGCGCGAAGTTCCAGCTGCTCGACTCCAACAAGACCCCCGTCTCTCTCGTCAAGAAGAGCGACAACGTGTATCGTCCGGCCACGACCGGCGATACGGACAAGGTCACTGTAGTGGAAACCCCGGCCAACGGCATCATCGAGTTCACCGGTCTCAAAGCCGGCACCTACTACCTGAAGGAGACCTTCGCCCCGAAGGGCTACAACAAGCTCTCCGATCCGGTCGAGGTCACCATCAAGGCCACCATCAACAAGACCACCGGTGCGCTGGAATCCTGGACGGTCAACGGTTCCGCTCCGACCACCGGTGTGACTGTCCCGGTCGTCAAGATCGAGAACAAGAAGGGTGCGCTCCTGCCGGATACCGGTGGCATGGGCACTGTGCTGTTCACCGTGTTCGGCGTGCTCATCGTGGCCCTGGGCGCCGGCTGGTACGTGAAGTCCAACCGCAAGTCCCGCCACGCGGCCTGAGCCCGCGTCACATCGGTCCTCTCCGGTGCCTCTTCGACAAGGAGAGCCGAGAGGACCGGGCACGAGGCGATAGGGGAGAGGCCCGCCGTGGCCGGGCGCACAAGCGCCACTGGCCCGGCGCCCTCCCCGAACCATCGCCTCGCGATCCGCCTTCCCCAGCGGGAAGGCCCATGAAGGAGCCCTATGGTTAAGAAGCTGCGCGGCCTCGCGCCGTTGCTGGTCATCGTGATCGGACTGCTCGTCCTGTTCTACCCGACGATCAGCAACTTCCTCGTCATGAAGAACGCCTCGCGCGTCGTCAGCAACTACGACGCGGCCGTCGAGGCGCTCTCCGACGAGGAATACCGCAGCATGATCGACGCCGCGCACGCCTACAACACCAGACTCGCCGAGGAAAGCTCCGGCATCACCAGCGCCCTTACCGGCGCGGTGAACACCGAAGCCACCGACGCCGAGTACATGAAGCTCCTCAACCTCGCCGGCGACGGCATGATGGGATACATCACCGTGCCTAAGCTCAAGGAGACCCTGCCGATTTATCACGGCACTTCCGAGAAAGTG
>JAIJJM010000002.1 GCA_022728415.1 Collinsella sp.
CGGCGGGCATGGTCAGGCCGGTCCAGTCGTAGTTCTCGAGGGTTTTGTCGGCGGGGAATCCCGCGGCCTTGAGCAATCGCAGTCGTTTGGCTTTGTCCCTGGAGTCGAGTTCGGCGATGGCGCGCCCCGCTTCGTCCTTGACGGCGACTCTGGCGGCGCGGATGGCCACGTCCACCCGCCCGCCGTGCATGTTCGCCCCGATCTGGTAGCGGTTGCCGTCGATGTCAGCGTACCCGTACTTGTCGGCCTTGCGGGTCTCCCACCGGACCGCGTCGAACCGGCGCGAGGGCAACGGGCGCAACGACTTCACGTCGTCGGCGAACATCATGTCGATCGGATCCGGCGTGCGGTAGCGGATCGACCTGCCCAGCCCGTCGCGTTTCGCGGGCATCAGGCGTGTGAGCCGTTCGCGGGTCTCGGCCTCCATGGGCGGGACCATGAGGTCGCGGCGAAGGAACCCGACCGTGTTCTCCACGCCGCCCTTCCCGCTGCCGGAATACGGGTTGCGGAAACGCACGTCCAGCCGGCAATGGCCGACGAACGCCTCGAACACGCGGGACAGGGCCGCCTCGCCCCTGGCGTCCCGGCGGCCGGCGCCGGAAGCGTTGTCGACCGCCAGCGTGCGCGGCACCCCGCCGATGTGCCCGAAGATCGTCGCGAGACCTGATATCTTGCTGTTCGGACATGGGTATCGTCACTGCCCTTTCCTTCCCCGGGGCCGGCGGCAACCGGCCCCATGGTTGCGTTTATGGTTTGCGACCCGGGAATCCAACAGACAGAGCGAACCCACGTCTCCCGCGATATCGGAGAACTGACTATCCTGCGGAAAACCAGCTGCACATCAATCGGAAAACACCATGACGTTTCTACCTAAAGAACATTGAACATAAACAGGCAGTGCACGAACTGGGCGCTGAGGGAGGCCATCTGCCCGCCCCCCCCAACAGTCGCCTCATACTGCTCGCCCTCGCCGACCGCTGCGGTCCCGACGGGCGCAGCGCATGGCCCACCGTGGAGACCCTGAGCCTCGAGGCGCATTGCTCCGAATCGAGTGTGCGTCGCGCGTTGAAGGCGTTGGAACAGTGTGGCACGATCCGCCGCGGCGACCAGAGGCTGGCTCAATGGGATGAGAACCGACTGAGTGCCCAAGGCGTACCGGTCGGTCGTGTGGGAGTGCTGCATGGGAGTTCGACTCGAACACGTGGCGCCAAACCCGGGCGACAGGCCAGGGCCGAACGCGAAGCCAGGGGACTGCGCGTCGACCAGAATCCCAGAAAACAGGGGTGTCACAATGACATCTCTCGAAAACCGCAGGAATCCAACGAATCCGAGACCTGTCAGAATGACACCCCTACGCGTGTGAATCCCGCTTCCGAGGATTCCAGACCTGTCATTGGTGACAGGTCTGAGGTGTCACCAGTGACAGGTCTATATAAGAAACAAATAAACAAACAAATACCCTTTAGCCCCTACGGGGCTTTCCCACCGAAATCATCAGCCACGACGAACACCCCTAGCGCCGACGGCGGACCGATCTCGGAGCCATGCGAGGAAACCGGCAAACCCGTCAACCATGCGGAGGACAGCGCGGACGATGCGCTTGACGCTCTTGCCGATGCCCGCACCGGTCTGGGGCTCGAAGCCCCCAAGGCCACGCCGGCGGACCGCAAAGCCGTGGCGAATCTGCTCGACCGCCTGGCCGCCAACGGCAGCGAATCCCCGATGGCCCTCGTGCTGGAGGCGATCGCCTACCTGCCTGAGCGTGATTTCTGGTTGCGTCAGGTCATGGCCGGCCGGGATCTGGCCAAACGTTTCGACCGGATCCGCAACGACATGCTCGTCGACCAGGCATGCCCCGCACGCCGACGAGTAAGCGATACCAGCGAACCTGCGGAACCTGATATCCCGGCGCAGCCGTGGATCCCCAAGCCCGTCGAAGCCAAGGCCGCACCGGTGCCCGTGTGTCGGCACCACGGCTCCTGCGAGCACGTCAAGGCCGCCCTCGCCGGCTGAGAGGCCAAGTTCAGTCACGAGAGGGACGGGTTCGCCCCGAGCGAGTGGATGATCGCGTGCGAAAGGGTCACCGAACTGCTCAACGAGGGCGTGGAGCCCGGACTGGCCGCTGACGCGGTCGAACTGGAAACCAAACACGAACCATCGGATCTGGAGGTGACCGCATGAGAGCCAAGACGCTCGACGAATGCAGCGAAGCCGGTTTCGGTGACTTCATCCTCGCCAACCCGTGCCTTGACCGGCATCCCGACCTGATGTGGGTCATCAGACGGGTCTACTGGCGCAACGCAAAGCTCGGACACGCTACCGCCGTGAAGGCGGCCGCCGAATGCGCACGCCAGTATTCGCAGTTGGATCCGGCCTTGACATCGATCACCGTGGGAGAGGAGCTGAACCATGTACAGACGTGAAGCCTATTGCGCCGTGATCGAACGGCAGAATCCGAACATGGCCGACATGCTGTGGCATCCCGCCGAGATCCATCAGGCGGGCGACTCGAAAACACAGTGGGCCAAGGACTGGCAGCGCCGCAAACAGCAACGCCAGACGGGGATGGCGGAGACCGCATGAGTAATGCAGACAGCCTTTCAAAACCGCTCTGAGAGACTGAGTCGTGGGGAACGGGATCGCCGGTCCCGCTCCCATGGCTGCGAATACTTCATTAACTCAATACTTCAGGAATTCATTGAAACGGTAATTGGAGGATGACAATGATCATCACGATCGCTAATGCGAAGGGCGGCATGGGCAAGACCACGTCGGCAATGTATCTGGCTCAGGCGGCCAAACTCAGGGATCCAGACCTCGAAGTGATGGTATTGGACGCGGATCCCCAATCCAGCGCCACCCAGTGGGCGCTCGATGCTGAGGACCAGGGCGTGAGCATTGGATACCGGGTCGATTCCGCGAACAGCGCTACTTTGAGCCGGTTGGGCAAGTGCAGGCCGTCAGGTCTGATCCGAGTGGACACCCCGCCGTCGGGCGCGGCGTTGGACGAGGCATGCCGGATCGCGGATTTCGTGATCATTCCAACGAGTCCCACCCCGTTGGATCTCCAGCAGACATTCAAATGGGACCGCTCCATCAAGGACAAACCCCCATTGCGTGCTCGTGCTCGACGCTGATCTGAGGACCCCTGCATGCAGGGCCACGATCGACGCGTTGGATGCGGAAGGCGTCGCGCGGTTCGACGCGGTGGTTTGTCACCGGCAGGACATCGTGTGCAGTTTCATGGCCGCTCCTTCGAAACTCTGGGAGTACGCCGACGTGTGGGCCGAACTCGTGGAGCGCTGTCATGAGCATTCTCATCGGACTGGTTGCCCGTCTCGTGGTCCTGTTCATCTGCTGGATCGCTGTCGGCTGGTTGCTCGGCTTCGTGCTCGCGAGGCTTTGGCCGGGCATGGACGAGCGGGCCTACACGTGGTTGAGCCGCTTGATGGCGATCCTGTTCGTCGTGCTGCTCGTGATCGTCGAAATGAACTATCTGGAGGGATTGAAATGAAGAACATGAAGGGTTTCGCGCCCACCGCCGCAACGCGCGAGGTCAGGGGCATCGGCGACGTGTTCCGCGAGGAACCGGCTATGTCTGAGACCGAGGATCCGTGGATGATGACGTCCATGCGCCTGCATTCCTCGGTGCGCAACCGCATCAAGGTGTACGCGTTCTCGAACGGGCTGCGCATGCAGGATGTGATCGACGAGGCGCTGCGAGTCTACCTGGATTCGAAAGGGGCGTGACCATGGCCATGGATTCGAAGACCGTGGGCGTATGCCCCCGCTGCGGGCATCCGGTCCACTGGATGTGGGCGGGCAACAGCGCCAAAACCAGAAAGGAATGCGGCTGCTGCGGCTACCGGGGTTTCGTGATCCTGCGCAAGCTCGACGCGGACGGAGCATGCGACACGGTGCGCGCCATGCACGAGTGGGCCGTGCGCGACTGGAAGCAGGAAGCGGCCGCCCCTGCGTCTCATGTTCGGAGAACGGCAATGAGCCTGATTGGTCCATGCTGCCTCTATGCGATGACCGAGCTTGCCGACCTGACCGGAGCGAAAACCTCTCCGCCGCCATTGTCTTCCGGATTCTGTGCAACCGACGATTGGTTTGGCTCGGACTGGACGACAGCGGTCATTCGGTACTGAAATCAACGTCCAGCACGGCGAAACTCAACCAATTGAGACGTGACGGATTCCTCTCATGACGGAAGCACTATGGCAACACAGTGAATCAACACCATGGCACTGAAGTAATGCAATACTGAAGCAAAGAAAGGAGGCGTTCATGGATGTTCGCAGCGACATAGAAACCGCCACCGTCATCATGGTCGCCGATCACGAAGCGCCGGCGCTCATCGACGCGGCCCAGCAGCTCGCCGACGAGGCGCTATAGGGACACCATGGTAGGCTGCAATGGTCCTGCTCGCCCGGTATCCCAAGGGCAGCGAGGGACGTGGCATGTCATCGCCGGCACCTGCATGAACCCACGCACTCTCGGGGACGACGACATGCGCGAACGGGCGTTCGCCGCGTTGCGCGACCCCGAGTATCCGGCCAAACGCCGCGCATCGTTCGCCGTATGCATGGCCAAGAACCCCGCCGCCGATGACAAGACGCTCGACTACCTCAACGCCACGAGCCGCGACTACGCGGTGAAACGCGCCATCGCCTACAGTCCCAACGCTCATGACGCCACGCTCGCTGCCACTGTCCGCTCCTGTAAGGACGAAACCGTGAAACAGGCCGCATTGAAGAACCCCGATTGCGGAGAAGAGACAATCCGTAGCGTCGTGGAGACAAGCGTCGACCCGTACACGAAACGCGATGCCATCGGCAACGAGCGTTGCCCGGGTGATTTGGCCGACAAAGCCGCGCAAAGCGACGACAGCTTCATGATCGAAGCGGCCGCAGCCAACCCGAACCTCGGACCGACGGGCGTGGACGCGATCCGCGCGAAGGCCGAACAAAACGATTACCTGCGCCGCAAGGCCGCAGCCAACCCGCAGATGGACATACCGACTCTCGTCACATGGCTCGACAAGAACGATCCAGAAACCGACCTCGGCATCGCCCACAATCCCAACACAACGCCTGCGATGCTCGCCCGACTCGTCGCACACCACAAGGGACGCGCACGCCAAGGCAACTACACCAGCACCATCTGCGCGCACATCGCCGACAACCAATTCGCAGGACTTGAGACCAGGCGCATGGCCGCTCGCTTCGCCGGACTGAACTGGCCGGACGCCAAGTCGAACACGTTGCACGGCCTATCCAATCCGCGCCAGTACTGGGCGGATCGCGGGCGCAGCCAGTATTCCTTCAGCGGCGAGGACGATCTGGCGTAGGGCATATGAGCCGTCCTTCAAGAAGCTTCGGGAAATCTAGGATGCCGCGAACGGAGCGTCTAGCCGATGGGATCCAAATGTCCCTCGCAGCTTTCGCGCAGGAGGACGGTGACAGGCAGTTCCAAGGACTGGCTTCCTTCAGAGGGGTTGTTAATCCTTTGCATAAGCAATTGAACCGCAGCTCGTCCTAGGTTTCGCATCGGCTGTCTCACCGTCGTCAACCGCGGCGCGCTCATGTTGGTTTCGTCGATGCCATCGAAACCGGTGACGATGATCTGCCCGGGGATGTCGATGTTGGCTTCGTCCAGGGCCTCCAATGCGCCCAATGCCATCTGATCGTTGGCGCAGACCAACGCCTCGGGCAGTGTGCTGCGCGCGATCAGATCCTTGGTGATGGAGTATGCAATGGACTGGGAGAATTGGCCACGGTAGATGGGGGCCGCCTCGTATGTCATGCCATGGGACTGCAGTGCTTCGCAGAATCCCTCGTATCGCTTGTGGTTGTCGGGGGAGTCGTTCGGTCCCGCGAGATAGGCCAGTCGTTTCACTCCGTGGGATTCGATGAGGTGGGACACCAACGCGCTCATTCCCTTGCGGTTGCTGACTCGCACAAGGTCGAGGTCCACGGGGATCGAGGTGGGGGCGTCGGCTATCATCACCAGCGGCATGCGTTTGGAGAGGAAGTCGACCACATGGTCTGGCAGGCTTCGCGCCATGACGAGCAGCCCGTCGACCTTTCCAGCCATGTCGTTTGCAATCTGGGTGACGTCCGCGTCCGCTCGGCCTAGGCTTACGTTGACCATCAGGGACACTCCCTGTCGCCATGACTCCAGCTCGCAGCCTCGAAGCACTTCGTCCAGATACAGCGAATTCGCCTGCGGCCTCTCGTCGGGTGGATCCAATTGAAGGGTTGCGGCATCCTGGTTCTCGGGGTTGAAGTCCTCGATGGTGTCGAGTTCGTCCACGTTCGGCAGGAAGAGCCCGAGGCTTCCGGTCTTTTGCGCCGCGAGTCCCTGGGCGCTTCCACTGGGCACGTATCCGAGTTTGTGGATCGCCTCGTTGATGATGTCGCGGGTTTTGGGCCGCACTTTGTCTGGCGTGCGCAATGCTCGGGACACTGTCGCGATTGAGACGCCGGCTTCGGCGGCGACGTCGTACACGGTGGCTTTTCGGGGCGTTCGAATGCTCATTTCTTACTGAAATAATCCGTTGATTGGTCTTACATTTCTTTCATTCTATGTCAGAGAGCACGACTTGTAAAACTGTAAAAAGTAAGCGCTAACATCATCGGCGTGTTGAAAAATAACGTCAAATAAGCCTTGAAAACAAAGGGTTTTAAGCGTTCTTAGATGTATTTTTGGATTTTGGTTGACAGCTACCATGTAAGCGCATACATTTGTTGTTACTGCTTCGCAGCGTGAACGGTTTCAATGAGGTAAAACCCTTCGCCGGCAGTCAGCAGTCAGCGCAGACGAAAGGAAAGCAAAATGCGCAGTAAAACAATCAAACGAATCGCGGCGGCCACACTCGCCGTGGCCACCATGATCGGCGTGGCCGCATGCGGCGGCAGCAACGGCTCCAACGGCACCGAAGCCGCAAGCACCAGCAACCAGATCCTGTACGGCGGCGACGCGGGCAGCCCCACCTTCGTGCGCAACTTCAACCCGTTCTCCTCCTCACGCCGCCAGGGCATCAACTTCATGTTCGAGCCGCTGCAGGTCGTCAACGCCATCGACGGCAAGGCGACTCCGTTCCTGGCCACCGGAGGCAAGATCATCGATCCGCAGACCATCGAATACACGATCCGAGAAGGGGTCAAATGGTCCGACGGCGAAGACTTCACGGCCGACGACGTAGTGTTCACGTTCAACCTGGTCAAGGAGAACCCCGCCTTGGACACGCTGGGCGTCTGGCAGCACATCGACACCATCGAATCCACCGATTCGACCGTGACGTTCCACCTCAAGGAAGCAGACATCCCTGCGGAGACCATCATCAACCAGCAGCTCATCGTCCCTGAGCACATCTGGAAGGACGTCGACGATCCGGTCAAGTGGACCAACGAGGACCCGGTCGGCACCGGCCCGTATGTCATCGACACCTTCGGCCCCAACCAGTACACGCTGAAGAAGAACGAGAACTACTGGCAGAAGGACAAGGTCGCCGTCGAGAAGATCGTCGCCCCGGCATCCAACAAGCAGCTGGACATCGTCAACAAGGGCTACGACTGGGCCTACTCGTTCATCACGGACGTAGACAAGACTTGGGTCGGCGCCAACAAGCAGCACAACCACTACTGGTTCCCCCCGGGCGGCACCGTCTCCCTCTACCCGAACCTGACTAAGAAGCCGTTTGACGACGTGAACTTCCGCAAGGGCCTGAGCTACGCCATCAACCGCGACAAGATCGCCAAGGACGCCGAGCTGGGCTACGTCGACGGAGCATCGCAGGCCGGCCTCCTTCTTCCCAACTGGGAGGATTGGGTCAACGAGGACATTCCGAACCAGGGCAAGGTCGAGCAGGACACCGACAAGGCCCTCGAATACTTCGCCAAGGCCGGCTACACGCAGAAGGACGGCAAGCTGGTCGACGCGTCCGGCAAGCAGCTCGAACTCAACATCACCGTGCCCAACGGCTACACCGATTGGCTTCGCGGCATGCAATCCGTGCAGTCGCAGCTGGGCAAGCTCGGCATCACGGTCAAACTGACCCAGCCGCAGCCGGCCGCCTACACGCAGGCCCAGAACAACGGTGACTTCGATCTGATCGTCTCCTCCTTCGGCGGCACTGGCAGCTTGTACCAGGACTTCAACAACCTGCTCAACAGCGAATTCGCCACCCCGGTCGGCACCTCCACCAGCGCCAACTTCGAACGCTACAAGTCCGACGAGGCTGACCAGCTTCTCGCCCAGCTCCGCGCGGCAGCCGACGAGGACGAGCAGAAAGAGATCGTCGACCAGCTCCAGCAGATCGTCTACGACGAGGTGCCCGTGGTCACGATGTTCTACGGCGGACTTTGGGGTCTGTACAGCGACAAGAACTTCACTGGATGGCCCAGCGAAGACAACCCATACGCGCCCCCGACCACTTGGAACTCCTCGATGCTTCTTGTGGTGACGAATCTGAAGAAAGCCAACTGAACGGCATAGACCAGATACGGCAAGCAATGTGGGTGCCGATGGCATCAGCGCCAGGCGCCCACATTCATAAGCTCGAGATGATCATAGAAAGGACGCGTCGTGCGTTATTTTCTTGGGAAGATAGGATTGTTCCTGCTCACTCTCTGGGCGGCAATCACCGTGAACTTCATTCTGCCGCGACTGATGCCGGGATCTCCCGCCGACGCGGCAGTCGCTAAACTGGCTCAGAACGGTCCGGTCACTCCGGAAATGCGCTCTGCAATCGAGGCCCAGCTGGGCGTGCTCAAGGGCAACCTCTTCAGCCAGTACATCCAATACCTTGACAACATCATCCACCTCAACTTCGGTGTCTCCTACAGTAATTTCCCCCAGAACGTGTCCGACCTCATCGGCGCGGCGTTGCCCTGGACGCTGACGCTGGTCGGAATCGTGACCATTCTTTCCTTCACCATCGGAACGATCATCGGCGCATTCATGGCATGGAAGCGTGGCTCCGCCATCGATGCCACGGGCAGCGTGAGCAGCTCCTTCCTCTCCGCGTTCCCCCCGTTCTGGCTCGCTCTGATGCTGCTGTATTTCCTCGGATACGTGGCGGGCCTGTTCCCGACCTCGGGTTCCTATTCCCCTGGAATGGTGCCGGGCTTCAACCTGGCGTTCTTCGCCGACATCCTGCAGCATGCGATCCTCCCGGCCCTGACCATTCTGCTCACCTCTCTCGGAGGCTGGGTCATGGGCATGCGCAACAACATGATCAACACGCTGGGCGACGACTACGTGACCTTCGCCCAGGCGAACGGCCTTCGCAACCGCACCGTCATGCTCAAGTACGCGGCGCGCAACGCCCTGCTGCCGAACCTGACCTCGTTCGGCATGGTCCTCGGCGGCGTCGTGGGCGGCTCCCTGCTCGTCGAACAGGTGTTCAACTATCCCGGAGTCGGCCAGCTGCTGTTCCTCGCAGTCACCAACCAGGACTACCCGCTGATGCAGGCGCTGTTCCTGATGATCACCATCAGCGTGCTCGTCGCCAACTTCATCGTCGACATGCTGTACGGCGTGCTCGACCCGAGGACGAGGCGGTGAACGACATGACGACTGAACGCAAGGAAACATCCATGAATGCTTCAACCAACAAGAAGACGGAAGGCGACGGCGACAACGCGCTGATGCGCGGACTGAGGGTCGCCGGACGCAGCTTCGCCACGGTCTGGTCCGTGCCCAAGGCCCGTTTCGGTATCGCTCTGCTGGCGCTCATCATACTGACCGCCGTGTTCGCACCATTGCTCGCACCCTACGATCCCAAGGCGAACGACTTCGAAGGCAGTCTCGCCCCCTCTGCGCAGCACCTACTCGGAACCACCGCCAACGGGCAGGACGTGTTCTCGCAGCTCATGTACGGCGGCCGGGTCTCCGTGTTCGTGGCGCTGGTGGGCGGCATGCTCGCAACCATCGTCGCCGTGGTCGTCGGCCTGAGCTGGGGATACATCAAGTCCTTCGGCGGCGAATTCGTCGGCTTCATCGTCAACCTGTTCCTCGTCATCCCATCGCTGCCCCTGATGATCGTCGTCGCCACATATCTGCAGAACGGCGGCATGAGCGTCATCATTCTGGTCATCGTGCTCACCGGCTGGGCATGGGGATCCCGAGTGCTGCGTTCTCAGACGCAGGCGCTGCGATCCCGCGATTTTGTAACCGCGGCTACGTTCAGCGGCGACAGCTCCGCAAGGGTCATCTTCCACGAGATCTTCCCGAACATGCTGTCCCTGATCATCAACAACTTCTTCGGCGCAGCGACCGCAGCCGCACTCGCCGAGGCAGGCCTTGAATTCCTCGGTTTGGGCGACTCGACCACCGTCAGCTGGGGCACGATGATCTACTGGGCGCAGAACAACAACGTTCTGCTCACCGGACAATGGGCCCTGCTGCTGGCCCCCGGCCTGATGATCGCCCTGCTCGCCGTGTCCATGACGTTTATCAACTTCGGCGTCGACCGACTGAGCAATCCCCGTTTGCGTGAAGGGAGCAAGTGATGAGTCTGCTGACCATCGACCATCTGTCCATCGATTACGCCACGCCTGGCGAGACCCCGGTCCACGCCGTCAAGGACGCGAACTTCACCATTGAACAGGGGGAATTCGTCGGTCTGGTGGGCGAGTCCGGATCAGGAAAATCCACCCTAGGCTTCGCCATCACCCGCCTTTCCCCGCCGTCGGCGGTCATCGCAGGAGGAAGGGTCCTGTTCGACGACAAGGACATCACAACGCTGTCTGCCGAACAGCTGCGAGCCCAGCGTCAGGGCGGTTTCGCCATGGTGCTGCAGTCCGGCATGAATGCCCTCAACCCCGTGCGCACGATTCGCAAGCACTTCATCGACATCTACAAGGCCCACGGCCATGTCAAGAAAGACCAGTGGGAGAAGTGCTCCCTCGAGCTCATCGGCAAGGTCGGACTTCCGGAACGCACGCTCGACCGATATCCGGGCGAACTCTCCGGCGGCATGCGACAGCGCGTGGCGATCGCACTCGCACTGTCCCTCGAACCCAAGCTGATGGTGTTCGACGAGCCGACCACCGCGCTCGACGTGCTGGTGCAGCACGAGGTGATGAACACGATCCGCGAGCTGCAGAAGCAAGAAGGCTTCACCGCCATCCTCATCAGCCATGATCTGGGCATCGTGCTCGAATCCACCACGCGAGTCATGGTGATGCACGACGGCGTGATTGTGGAGGACGCTCACAGCGAACAGATCCTGCGCAACCCACAGGATGACTACACCAAGATGCTACTGAGCCACTACGGCGATCCCCGCGCGGAGAAGGTCTCCGTCCCCGGCCTGGAACGCCGCGAATCCACACGCGCCTGCGGCTCCGACGCCGATACCACTGACATGACGATCACCGTCTCCGGCATCTCCAAGATCTATCCGGCACGCAAGCGCGGCGAAAAACCAGTGCAGGCCGTCGACGACGTATCCTTTACGCTCGTCCCCGGCGAATCACTGGCATTGGTCGGCGCCTCGGGTTCCGGCAAGTCCACCATCGCGAAGATGATCACGGGTGTCGAACGACCTACGACGGGACAGATCACGTTGGGGGACAAGCGCATCGACCAGATGAAAAGCAAGCGCGCCTTGCGCGCCCTGCACGCCGACGTCCAAATGGTGTTCCAAGACCCCTACGCCGCGCTCAATCCGCTGCACACCGTCGAATACACCCTGACGCGCCCCATCCTCAACTACACGAACCTGCGCGGAGCCGCGGCTCGCAAGCGCATGCTCGAACTGTTGGAAACCGTCGGTCTGACCCCCGTGGAGACGTTCGCGGCCAAGCTCCCGCACCAGCTGTCCGGCGGCCAGCGACAGAGGGTCGTCATCGCCCGCGCCTTGGCATCCAATCCCAAGGTGCTCGTGGCCGACGAACCTGTCTCCATGCTGGACATGACGTTGCGAGCCGGCATCCTCGCGCTGCTGGACGACCTGCGCGTCCGACTAAACGTGAGCATGCTCTACATCACGCACGACCTTCTGTCCGCGCGACTCATCACCGACAAGATCATGGTCCTCAACAAGGGCCATGTGGTCGAACGAGGTGACACCGCGCAGGTGCTGCAGCACCCCACCGACGATTACACGATCCGTCTGCTTGACGCGATTCCCCGACTAGGAACGGAGCAGGACCAATGACGACAAGTCTGATCGGCAAAGGCAAGGCCTTCGGCCTGCTTCCCAAGCCGGAAACCATCGAACCGGTGGTCATCCACGCGGACGTCGGCCCGATCACGGCCATCCACCAACCATCCATGACCGGGGAATCTAAGGGCACCGTTCTGTTCGTCCCGGGATTCACGGGATCCAAAGAGGACTTCTATGACCTCTTCCCGCTGCTGGGCGAATACGGATGGGATGTCTGGGCCATCTCCCAGCGAGGACAGGGCGATTCCGTCGCCCCCGAAGGCCGTGCGGAGTACACGCGCGAAAAAACGGCCGGCGACGTGGTCGAAATCGCGCAGATCATCGCCCAGGCCCAGGGCGTGGACCGAGTCCACCTGCTCGGACACAGCTTCGGAGGCACCGTCGCGCAGGCGGCGCTCATCGAAAAACCCATCATCTTCGACAGCTTGACGCTCATGTGCTCCGGCCCGCACGGATGGCCCGGACGCAAGGCCGACCTGCGCGCGCGACTGCTCGACCATCCGGGAGTCGACCTATGGAGGCTGGACAACCCCGACAGGGCCAGCATCCCCGACGAGGACCTCAACGTCAACGACCGTTTCCTACGTATCCGCTCCGAACGGACGAGCCACGACCAGCTGATCGGCGCGATCGACCAGCTGGCCAACACGCACGACACAACGTTCGAAGTCAAGGCAACCGGCGTTCCCGTTCTGGTGTTCCATGGGGAGAACGACAACTGGGCGTGGCCCCAGGAGTGGCAGCGGCGTATGGCCGAACTCCTTGACTCCCGGTACGAGATCATCCCGAACGCCTTTCATTGTCCCAACGGCGAGAACCCCAAACCCACGGCGGCCTTGCTCAACGACTTCTGGACTTCAGTGACGAAGGATAAAAGCAATGACTGAAATCACACGACATCACATCACCTCAGGCGATCTGGACATCACGATTAACGCGAACGGCAGTGTCGCTAGGATCAAGTCCGGGGACATGCAGGTGTCCCAGTACGTCCCCGGAATCCATGACGCCGGCATCGCCGGAGTGTGGCTCCGCCGCCGCGACGGGGAGAACATCGAGTCCATTCCCCTGACCGGCTTCGAATCCGCCAGCCGATGCTCCTTTGGCGGCGGCACGGCGACATGGAGCGGAAACGGACTCGGCGTGGATTGGACGGCCAAACTCGTCATTATCGACTCCAACGAGTGGGCATGGAACGTGACCGCAAACCCGTCTGCGAACGGTGGCGCGGGGGACTATGAATGGGATCTCGTCGTCGCACAGGACCTTGCTTTGGCTCCGGTCGAACAGGCGCTGACCAGCGAACCCTACATCTCCCAGTACATCGCATACCACGTCGAGAACGACGACAAGTACGGCAAGGTTCTCGCCGCGCGCCAGACCATGTCGGCGGCCCCGAAGCTACCTTCGTTCACGATGATGATTGCCGAGGGCGCGTCCGCATGGCTCACAGACGGATTCGACTTCTACGGGCGCACGGCCAGGGCTGGCGAACAGCCCGTGGCTCTCACCGATCCTGACTGGGGAGGCGGACGCACGAACCAGTTCGAATTCGGCATGGCATGCCTGCTTTCCAAGCCACGATCTCTTGGCGAAGGCCTGCAATGGACGATCCTCAACCATTTCGACGCCGACGACCGCAATGAAATGAGCGACATCTGCACCGCCACGGTCGAGAAAGTCGAGAACATCCTCGACAGGCTTGACCTCGACCTAGTCGACTTCGCCGACTCCACCGAAATCAAGCTTCCCGACGACGCGTCCATCCTGGCCAAGGCTCCCGCGTTGAATGGCGACGAACTGGACGAACAGGCGCTCCTGGCAATCGGAGGAGGAAAGGCAACGTCCCCGGAGCGGAACGGCGAGGGCAAGACCCTGTCGTACTTCTCGGATCATGCGCGACATGTCGTCTCCGGTGAAAAGGAAATGAACGTCGACCGTTCGCACGGGCAGATCCTGCTCGCCGGCGGCGTCACCGATCCCTCCGTCCCGGCGTTCGCTGCGACGACCTATGCGCCCGGCGTGTTCGCCTCGCACATCGTGTTGGGTAACACGAACATGAACCGACTGGTGTCCGTGCATCGCACGAGCCTGAACCTCCTGCGCTCCCAGGGCGTCAGGATCCTCGTTCGACTCTCCGGACGCGACGATGAGACATGGCGTATGCTGTCGGTCCCGTCGGCATACGTGATGGATCTCGGCGGCTCGCGTTGGGTGTATCAGATCGGCGACGAACGGATCGTCGTCGAAACCGTGGCTTCCTCCGTGGAGTCGGCGATGGATATCGCGCTCACCTCGACGTGCGAGATCGATGCGCTCATGACCATCGACATCGAGAATCCCGAGCAATGGGCTCTCGAATCGTCGGACAACTGCGTCACGATGATTCCCGCGCAGGGAACGCTGGCCGCCGAATGCTGTACGCAATTGGGATACGCGTTCACATCCGACGGCGATTCGAACTACGTCGAAACCGAGACGATGCCCTCGTTTGTCGCCACTCGCACGCACGGCATGCACGTCGCCTTCGCCGCCAGCGAGGAAGGCGGAGCTTCGACCGCATCTACGCGGGCCGCCGCGCACGCGTTCCATGCGGTCGACGCTGACGCGGAGCTGGAACGTCACGCTCGAATCATCTCCGAGTACGTCGCCGATCTCGACATCGCCAACGACGACAAGCTCGAGGAATTCAACCTCAGCCTGCCGTGGTTCGTTCAGAACGCCTTGGTGCATTTCCTGTCCCCCCACGGTCTGGAGCAGTATTCCGGAGCCGCATGGGGAACGCGAGACGTATGCCAGGGCCCGTTCGAGATGGCCCTCGCGTTCGGACATTTCGACGCCGCGCGAACCATCATCCGCAAAGTGTTCTCGCATCAGAACGAGGACGGCTCACTGCCGCAATGGTTCATGTTCGACCAGTACGCGTCCATCTACCAGCATGATTCCCACGGCGACATCCCCGTATGGCCGCTGATGGTCGTGGGCGAATACCTCGACGCCACCGGCGATGCGACCCTGCTCGACGACATCGCGCCGTTCTGGGACAACGTCAACGACAAGCCATGCGACGGGGAATCCACCGTCGCGGACCACCTGCGCCGAACCCTCGACTACATCCGGTCGCACCGCGTTCCGGGAACCGAACTGTTCAGCTACGGCGAAGGCGACTGGGACGACACGCTCCAGCCCGCCCAGGCGGAGATGAAGAAGAGCATGGCCTCGACCTGGACCATCGCACTGCTCTACCAAGCCACGAGCGCACTGGCAAGACTGCTTCCGCCAGCCGGAGCCGATGAACTGGCCAAGGATTTCAAGGCCGAGTCGGAAAGCATCCGTTCGGTCTACGACCGGGTGTTCGTCTTCGACAACGTCCTCGCCGGTTACGTCCATTACGAGAACGGCGAACCCGAACCGATCATCCATCCGAGGGACACCCGAACCGGAATCAAATACCGTTTGATCCCGATGACCCGTTCGATCATCGCAGGACTCTTCTCCCCGCAGGAGGAACGACTTCACGAAGGCCTGATCGAGGACAACCTGCATTATCCCGACGGCGTGCGCCTGATGAACCGTCCCGCCGCATTCCACGACGGTGAGACCACCGTGTTCAAACGCGGCGAACAGGCGGCGAACGTGGGCCGTGAAATCGGCCTCATGTACACGCACGCCCACATCCGCTACACCGAAGCCCTCAGCTTGCTGGGACGCGGAAGGATCGGCGATGAGCTGCTTCGCATCAGCCCCGTCAACCAGTTCAAACGTCTTCCCACAAGCGAACCGCGACAGCGCAACTGCTACTTCGCATCCTCCGACGCCGATTTCCCCGACCGCTACACCGCTTCGGCGCAATGGGATCGACTCAAGGACGATGCGGCGAACCCGGTCGGCGTTCGCGGCGGCTGGCGAGTCTACTCGTCCGGCCCCGGCATCTACCTGCGCCAGGTCGTCCAGCACCTGCTCGGAATCCAGATCCATGCGGATCGCGTGACGTTCGACCCCGTGCTCACAACGGATGACGACGGTCTGGAGGTCACGATCAGCCTGTTCGGAACCAAACGAACGATCCGCTACCATGTCGCGGACGTTGCGGAAGTGACCGTGAGCGGCGAACATGGAAGCGTTGACGGCCAGCGTATCGAACTGCCCTACCGCGCAGGCGGCCTCAGCATCTCCCGCGAGGCGTTGGGCGGCGCGCACGTGCTCGACGTGACCGTCCCGAACCGCGGCTGACGCGCCGCACACCGGTGTTGGCTGCCATCCCGATGGTGCATGGCCGCCAACACCATGCATCAACCGGCTAACAGATAACGACGAGGTATATCATGCAGCAGAACCAGCTTGAACAACTACTTTCTCAAATGACGTTGGACGAGAAGATCGGCCAACTGACCCAGGTCACCGGCGACTTCTTCTCGGACAAAGCGGAGGAACGCACCGGCCCCATGAGTCAGCTCGGACTTGGCGACGAAGAACTCTCGAACGTCGGCACCGTCCTCGGCGTCACCGGCGCGGCCGAATGCCGACGAATCCAAACCGAATACATGAAGCGCAACCGACTGCACATCCCCACCCTGTTCATGGGCGACGTGATTCACGGATGCCGCACGATCTTCCCGATTCCACTGGCGCTCGGCAGCTCCTGGAACGAGGACGCGGCGCGCAAGATGGCCGAAGTGTCCGCGCGCGAGGCCTCCGCAGCAGGCATCGACGTGACGTTCTCCCCGATGGTCGACCTAGTGAGGGACCCGCGTTGGGGACGTGTGCTTGAATCCACGGGAGAGGATCCGCTGCTCAACGGACGCCTCGCCGCCGCAATGGTCAAGGGCTACCAGGGCGGAGACGACGCGGAGGGACTGGGGGAACGAACCGACCACGTCGCCGCATGCGTCAAGCACTTCGCCGCATACGGCGCCGCAATGGGCGGACGCGACTACAACACCGTCGACATGTCGGAACGAGTGCTGCGCGACATGTACCTGCCCGGCTACAAGGCCGCCCTCGACGCGGGCGCGGCGATGGTCATGACCTCGTTCAACACCGTCGACGGCATCCCATCCACCGGCAACAAGCACCTCATGCGCGACATCCTGCGCGAGGAAATGGGATTCGACGGCGTGCTGATCTCCGACTTCGGCGCGGTCAAGGAACTCATCGCGCACGGCGTCGCGGCGGACGAAACCGAAGCCGCGAAACTGTCCATCGAAGCGGGCACCGACATCGAGATGATGACCATCTGCTACATGCGGCATCTACGTGAGATCGTCGAAAACGGCAGCATCGACGAAGCTTTGATCGGCGAGGCCGTGATGAGGATCCTCAAACTCAAGAACGACCTGGGACTGTTCGAGAACCCGTACCGTGGGGTCGACGAGGAAACGGAATCCAAGGTCACGCTTTGCGACGCTCACCGCCAGTCAGCGCGTGAAATCGCAGGCGAAAGCATCGTTCTGCTGCGCAACGAACGAAAGACCCTGCCGTTGGACGAAGGTGGCCGCGTCGCATTGGCGGGCCCGTTCGCCGCGTCCCACGACATCCTAGGAGCTTGGTCGTGGAAGGGCGTCTGCGAGGAATCGGTCACGCTTCGCGACGCGCTGCGAGAGGCCGATGGCTCCGAGGGATGGCTCAGCGTCGCGCAGCATACCGGCAACCCGCTCGACGTGGACGAGGCCGCTGTCGCCGAGGCGGTGGAACTCGCCAAGCGCTCGGACGTGATCGTCCTCGCCCTGGGAGAACCGCAGGAGTGGGGCGGAGAGGCGGCGAGCCGCTCCAACATCAGCCTTCCCAAGACGCAGATCGATCTCTACCATGCTGTCCGCGACGCGGCCGGAGATCATTGCCGCGTCGTCGTGGTCCTATTCAACTCCCGTCCCCTGGTCCTTTCCGACATCGCCGACGCGGACGCCATCGTCGAAGCCTGGTTCCCCGGCACCGAGGGCGGCCACGCGGTCGCCGACATCCTCCTTGGCGGCGTGAACCCATCCGCGCGCCTGTCGATGTCCTTCCCTGTCAACGTGGGGCAGATCCCGGTCTTCTACAACTGCGAGAACACCGGACGCCCCTTCAATCCGGAGACCCCGGACGAAAAATACCAGTCCAAGTATCTCGACGTGTCCAACGATTCCGCGTACCCGTTCGGATACGGCCTGTCGTACAGCGAATTCTCCTATGGCCCGGTCGCGGTGTCCTCGAACGAGTTCGCCGCAGGCAAGCCTCTGGAGGCCAGCGTGGAGGTCGCGAACGTTTCCGACGTCGATGGTTTGGAGACGGTGCAGCTCTATGTCCGCGACATCGCGGCACGCGTGTCCCGGCCGATCCGACAGCTCAAGGACTTCAAGCGCGTGAGGATTGCCGCCGGCGAGACCGTGACGGTAAGGTTCACGTTGGACGAGGCCGACGTGCGATACGTCCATCCGGATCTCACCGAGGCAAGCGATCCCGGTGAATTCGAAGTGTGGATCGCCCCCAACAGCCGTGACCTCGGCGCCGCGGCACGCGTGAGCCTCATCTGAACACGCAGCCGGTAGCTGATTCGCTCACTCGAAGATATTGGTCTCCTCCCCGCTTGATTCGGGAAGGAGACCAATCGATATCCGGCGAGCATTGTATGAGCCTTCTGTTGTTTTCGTGGGTTAGAGGATGGGTGTTGGTAGGTGGGTGGGTAGGCCGCTGCATCGGAGTTTGATCATGGCGATGAGGTTGTCGACGTGTCGGAAGCCGTAGGCCATGCGGATGGTGACCTTGATCTTGTTGTTGAACGCTTCCAGACGCGCGTTGGAGTAGCCGGGTCCGATGGTTCCGAGGATGTCGTCCCTGCGTCTGCGGATCTTCCTGCACAGTTCCAAGGCCTCGGGGATGCGGCTGTGGGAAGCCCGGAAGATCCATCGTTTCAATTCGGCTTCGGCTTGTCCGACGGGTTGGTGCGGGAGCGTCCTGAGGAGTTCCTTCAACTGCCATGACCGGTAGAGCTGGCCCCTGGGATCCGTGTCCCCGAGCGTCTCCAACGCTCCGGATTGCCGTTCGGTCAGGTCGCCGGGGTTCTTGGGGCACGGCGTATTTCAGGCCTTTCATCGTCTCCGTGGCTGTCTTGTCGTTGCCGCGCCGGGCCTGGTTCCACAACCGTTTCCTGACCTGGTCGAGCGTGTCGGTCATCCAGGAGACGATGTGGAACGAGTCGAGCACGCGCTCGGCGTTCGGCAGGTGCTCCTTCACGCTGGCGTCGATCCATTTGGCGCCGTCGCCGGTGACCGCCTTGATGGAGGCGCGCTGCTCGTCGGTCAGCTGTCGGAAGAACAGGTCGAGGACCTCCTTGCCGTATCCGTCGTGCGCCCAGACGACCCGTTTGCGCTCGTGGTCGACGACCACGGTGATGTACGTGCGCCCCTTCCTGTAGCTGGTCTCGTCCACGCCTATCGCGGTGAGACCGTCGAACATGCACGGCATCGAGGATCCCAGCCGGGCGGCGACCCTGCGCGCGATGTCACCGGCGGTCCTCCACGCGATGCGTAGGAATCCGCCCACGGTCTTCCGGCTGGCGACCGCCGTCAGCCACGCGCGCTCCATCTCGAAATCCCTGGTGAACCGGCTGCCCGGCTCCGCCCACGGCACTTGGGCGACCACCACCCCATGCTCCGCGCACGCCACGCGCGGCGCCAAGCCCATGAGCTCGACCCCATAGCAGCCGAAGTCCTGGTGGCGCCATCGCCGTTCGCCGCCCCCGTCGTCGTATTTGGGGCACTTGCGCCCGCAACGCGAGCAACGCAACGCGCCCCTCCTGCGCCGCACCCGGACCACCAGGACGGGAGCCGGGCGCAACGGGGAATCGTCCACCGACACGTCCTCGACGACCATGCCCTTGACGTTCAGCAATCGTTTGAATAAGCCCTTCAACCAAGGCGCTTTCCTCGGTTGTATTTCCTGGTCGAAAAACAAACCTACAGGAAGCGCCCCTCACACATTGGGATCCAACGGCTCACCGACGAACCACCACCCACGAAAACAACACAAGAGCCAAACTTCAACGATGCCTTTGTCCCGTGGAAGCTTGCGGATAATCGGATGGCAGGGGAATCCCTGTTATGCACGTAATCGATTTTGCATATAGCGCTGGAATACTGATCTCTTTTATACACTGCTTCAAAACGTTGGTATTCCAACGTTTATCGGCGTTTTCCGTGGATTGATTTCCTTGTATTGGGCTTCTATGCTCTCGTGTTAACACGACGCGGCATACAACAAAACCACTCAATAACAGGGGGAATGCAAATGGGGAACAATACATCCAATCAAGGCGCGCAGGCTTTCGAGACGCTGAGGATTCATGCAGGGTACGATTCCGACGCAAATCATCTTGCCGTATCAACGCCCATCTATCAGACCGCCGCCTTCGACCTGGGCGCGACCCCGCAAGGGCGATTCGTTTGAGGACGGGCCAAGAGCGTGGCTTTTACTACAGTCGCGTCGGCAACCCGACGGTGGCTGTCGTGGAGCAGCGTCTGGCCGCGTTGGACGGTGGTGTCGCAGCGGTCGGCGTTTCTTCGGGCATGACCGCGATCGCCTATACCCTGCTCGCATTGGCGAAGGGTTCGAAAGGCAATATCATCGCACCCTCCTCGATTTACGGCGCGACCGAGGAGCTACTCAACGGGTTCCTTCCGGATTACGGCATCGAAACCAGGTTCGTCACGGACAGGAGCAACCCAGAAACCTATGAGGAGCTGATCGACGACGAGACCAAGGCCGTGTATATCGAGTGCATCAGCAACCCGAACGTCGAGATCTACGACATCGACGCGATCACCGAGGCCGCGCACCGGCACGGCGTCCCGCTGTTAGTGGACAACACCATCGCCACCCCCTACCTGCTTCGCCCGTTCGAGCATGGCGCGGACATTAACGTGTGTTCCGCCACGAAGGCTATTTCCGGCCATGGCAACGTCATCGGCGGTTTCATCGTCGAGAAGGGCGGGTTCAGCTATGACGAGCGCAAGTTCCCGTTTCTGCACAGGAAGCAGTACATTTTCCGCGACGAGAACAACCAGGGCCGCTCTCCCGTGGACCTGTTCCCCTACGCGCCCCTCGGGGTGCCCATTCGCGCCTCATTCCTGGCGGGGCTGGGTGGGCAGTTGTCCCCGTTCGACGCGTACCTGATCCAGAACGGTTTGGACACCATCGCCGAGAGGCTCGACAAGGAGACCGCCAACGCGCGCAAGCTCGTCGCATATCTCAAGGGCAGCGGGCACGTGGGCAAGGTCAATTACGCGACCGACGCGGACAGCCCGTTCCATGACGTCGCTGCACGTCTCCTGCCCCTAGGCGCGGGCGGCCTGCTGTCCCTCGAGTTCAAGGGCGACGCCGACCAGTTCGCTGCATTGGTGGCCAGCCTGAACGTGTTCTCCTACCACACCGACATCGGCGACGTGCGCTCCCTGATTACTAACGTCCCCGACACCAGCCACGTCGAGCTCGACCCGAAGCACCTGGAGAAGGCATCCATCCCGCGCAACCTCGTGCGCATCTCCACCGGCCTCGAACGCGCCGAGGACCTCATCGCCGACCTCGAACATGGCTTCAAGGCCGCCTTCAACGAAAACGAGTAAGGAATTTCTAAGAATGACCAAGCAATACGATTACGCAAGCTTCTATCCGGGCCAACCGTTCCCCTACGAGCAGGCGGAAACGCCATCCGATTATCTGGAAACCGCCCTTGCTGCGGAACGCTACATCGCGTCAAAGCAGCTGGAGGACGACGACGGCGTCTACTGGCAGGAGGACGGCCAATCCGCGTATGACATCTCACTGTTCAAAGGGGCCTCGGGCATCGCGTTCTTCTACCTGGAACTCCATAAGGCGACGGGCGAGCAGCGGTTCGCGGACATCGCGCGCTCCGCCGTGCTGCGCATCAGCCGCTTCTGGCGGAATGCGGCCGATAAACCCGTGATCCTGTTCCCGGGTGACATCCGCTTCGGCCTGCAGCTCGGCGTTCCGGGAGAGGGCAGCATCCTCGCACTGGCCTACAAGGCCTTCAAGGAACCGGAAATCGAGCGAGCGCTCCGGGACATCGTCGCGTTCCTTGCCGAAAACGCGAAGCGCGACAATGAAGGCGGAGCGTACTGGAACGACAACGGCTTGCCCATCTCAGACGGCGGCGCGGTGCTCTTCCTGGCACGTTTCCTCGGAATATCTGACGATGCGGACGCGAAAAAACTGGCAGTAGACGCCGGTGAGCATATTCTGCGCTCTGGGCGCGAGGTTGGCGCTGGACTGTCCTTCGACAAGCCCGAACCCCCGGCCGGCGATTTCGGCCCGAACCTCGAGACCGGAACCGCAGGAGTGGCCTTCGTGCTCGAGCACGTCTACCGCCTGACCGGCGACAAGAAGTATCTCGAGGCTGCCGAGAAGGCCGTCACGTATCTGAAGACCCTGCTCGTGCCCCAGGAGAAGGGGCATCTCCTTCCGGTCCGCATCGAGCATGACGAACCTATTTCAAAGGTAACGCGGACGTCCACTCCCCGTTGGGCGACAATGATCCAGACCATGGCGAGCTGCCGGGCGACTACACCGAACCGATCTGCTATTTGGGCCAATGCTGCGGCCCGTTCGGCACCGGACGCCTCTACTATTCGCTTGCCCAGGATACCGGGGACGACTCGTACCTCGACCTGATCAAGGACAGCATCGACGGATACGAATCCCTAGGTGCGCCCGAGCATAAGTCGGCGGGCCTAAGGGGCGTGTACTACTGCTGCGGGCATGCCAGCCAACTGCAGTTCTTCATCGGCCTGTACGAGCGATACCACGACCAGCGATGGCTCGACCTCGCCCGACGTGCCGCGGCGGTGCTTCTGGGAAGCGCCGAGAAACGCGAGGACGGTTCCGTGGACTGGCCGGTCGCGTTCCTACGCATCCATCCGAGCCAGCTCACCCGCGGAATAGGCTACTACGCGGGAGCGGCGGGCATCGCGCATTCCCTCATCCAGATCTACAAGGAACAGCATCATGACGACACAGCAAACCATCAACCCGTTCGACATCACCGGCAAGACCGTTATCATCACCGGCGCAGGCTGCGGCCTGGGCGCCTCCGCGGCCAAGGGCTACGCCCGCGTGGGCGCTAGACTCGCGCTATGGGACATCAACACCGCCGGATTGGAAACCGTGGCCGCGGACCTGGAAAACGAGGGCCATGACGACGTGATCATCCAAACGGTCGACGTTTCCGACCTCGACCAGGTCGGACAAGCCGTCGATACGGTAGTGAAGCGCTTCGGGGGTGTCGACATCCTCCTGAACGATGCGGGGACGTTCGGCAGGGACAGCGTCGAGGACTTCGATCCCGAGGATTGGAACCGCGTGTTCTCTGTCAATCTGGGCGGAGTGCGCAACACCTCGCATTTCGTCATTCCCCTCAAGAAGAAGGGCTACGGCTAGATCATCAACATCGCTTCCGCGGCCATCTACGGTGGCAAGGTGTCTGAGACCAGCAACTGCGACACGTACTTCGCCAGCAAGAACGCGGTCGCGGGCCTGACCCGCGCCATGGACACCCGCCTCGCGAAATACGGCATTGGCGTGAACGCGGTGGCGCCCGGCCTGTTCAAAACCGTCATCACGGCCGACAATTTCGATCATGAGAAGGAGATCAAAGAATACTTCGCCAAGCACAGTCCGACAGGCCACTACGGCAGGGAGGGCGATCTGAACGGAACCCTGTTGTTCCTTTCCTCCCACGCGTCGGACTACGTGATTGGGCAGACCATCTTCGTGGACGGCGGACACCTGCTCGCACTCGACTTCAGCTGAACTTCATCAGCCACATAAAAGAAATGCATACGAAAAAAGGGGATCATCGTATGGCAGACATCAAGGGGAAAATACCCGAAGAGGATCTTCAGCACGGTTTGAAGGCAAGACACATGCAAATGATCGCCATCGGGGAGCCATTGGGGTGGGGTTCTTCTACGGCGCATCAGAATCCATCAAATACGCCGGACCGGCGGTGCTCCTAGCCTACGCCATAGCGGGACTCGCCGTGTTCCTGTCATGCCGCGCAATCGGCGAAATCGCAGTGGAAGAACCGGAAGCGGGCGCGCTGGTCGCATACGCCAGCCGCTACGTGCACCCGTTCCTCGGTTGCGCAATCGGCTGGACGGGACTGTTCGGAGGCATCGCCGTCGCGGGCGCGGAAGTAAGCGCATTGGGCGCGTACGTGCAATACTGGTTCCCGGACGTGCCGGTCTGGGGCACCGGCCTGGTGTCCTTGGCGGTCATCATCGCCATCAACCTCATATCGGTGAAGATCTACGGCGAAATGGAATTCAGGATGTCGGCCATCAAGGTCGTGGCCATCATAGCCATGATGGTGTGCGGTGTGTTCATCGTCATCACCGGCGTGACAAAGGGATCCATGTCGGTGGTCGAGAACTTCACCGCCAGCGGCGGCTTCTTCCCCAACGGCGTACAGGGACTGCTCTACGCGCTGGTGCTCGTGGCGTTCGCCTTCGCGGCACGGATAACGTGGTCGGCACGGCAGGCGAGGCCGCCGATGTGAAGAGGACCATGCCGAAGGCCATCAACGGCGTGTTCGTCCGCATCCTCGTGTTCTACATCGGCGCCACGTTCGTGATGTTCGCCATATGGCCATGGGACCAACTGTCCGGCGTGGGAAGCTCGTTCGTCCGCGTGTTCAGCGAAATAGGCATCCCGGCAGCCGCGTCCATCATCAACTTCGTAGTGATCACCGCGTCCATAAGCGGCATCAACAGCGGCATCTACATATTCAGCCGCCACACCTGTACAACCTGGCCCTGCAGGGGCGCGCGCCAAGGCTCTTCACCAAAGTGTCGCGATGCGAGGTGCCGTACGCGGCGATACTGACCGTATGCGCCGGATACCTGCTGGGCGTCATACTCACGGTGGTCCTTCCGGAGCAGGTGTTCGAACTCTGCTCGGCCGTGGTCGTGTTCATGGTCGTGCTCGGATGGGTGAGCGAACTGTTGTCGGAACTGCGCTTCCGATCCATGCGCCGCCGGGAGGGCACCGAGGAGCAGCTTGTCTACAAGATGCCATGGTGGCCGTATTCGAGCATCTTCGCACTGGGATTCATGGCCCTGCTGCTGATCATGATGGCGGTCATACCCACATACCGTGTCACCTATCTCGTGACAATACCCTGGATGATCCTGCTGTTCGTGATCTACCGGATCACGGAGAAACGCCGGAACAAGACCCTGGCGCGGGACGCCGGGATTTCCACGGCGGGGACCACGATCGAACGGGCGGCCGCCCGGCGGTGGCATGAAAATCATGCAGGCACGGAAACAGTAGCGGACACGCGCGGCGAAAACGGAGAGTATGCCTCCTCGATGATGCGCAAATCATCGAATGCGTCTCCCATGCGCGGACGCTGCCCGCCCCATATGCGGGCATCAGACGAAAGAGAAAAAAAGGAGCATCCAATGGCACTGAAAACAACATAGCATTGCCGGGGAACGCGATTGAAGCGGAGGCGTTCGAACAGGATTGGTACATCTGACACGCGAAGCGCCTGGACGCGCTTGAATCGCCTCACGACTACCTCAGTCCCGTATCCATCACCCGGCTGTCGGCCGGTGATGAAAAGACGGTCGAGCTCTTCCCGGGGACATGGCTGGCCCAATCCGACCAATCACCTACGTGCTCGACGAGAGTCATGCCGTCCTCAACGCCGGACGTGAAGTGGATCGTCCTATCACCCTCAAATCACGGTTCAATGGAGAGGAGGATCTCGCGGTCTTCGACTACGGCAAACTCAGGGTCGAGGTCAAATCACAGCCCGACGCCATATAGCAGGGCGCGAAACGGTTCTGGATCAGGGTGAAAGACCCCGACAGCCGCCTGCGCAGCGAATTCACCGGGGACATTCCCCACTTCCAACCATCCGTCGAATGGGTGCTGCCGGCAAGGTTCACGCCCTTCGACGACCTGGAGCTGTCCATACAGGACACGGTCGCGAAAAAAGTGATCCAAGTCATCCCCGCGATAGGGAGAATCGAATTCGACCATCAGGGCGACAGGTATTCGCTGGAAGTGGCCGATGTGCACGGAGCCCCGGTCATCTTTTTCGCCGACGCCACCAGCGGCAGGGAGACCTACGGGACCGGACGCGTCCTGGAACTCGCAAGCGCGGACGCGGGAAGGATCACAACAATCGATTTCAACCGCGTGTACAACTTCCCCTGCTCGTTCACGTACTGCACCTGCCCCATAGCCAAACCCGCGAACAGGCTGCCGTTCCCCGTGACAGCCGGCGAGAAAAAACCCTTGGAAACGGCATACGAGAAATAGAAGGAAGATCATCCCGGCTGAAAACCGGGGTGATCTGTCAAACGTTCAATAGTTGGGTCGTGTTTCGCAGTCGATGCCGTCATCGTCGCAGTAGAGACCGGTACCTCGGTTTGCTTCGGTACAGTGTTCTGCTGATGATCCGCCAGTGCAGTTCTTGTACGTCATGGGTGGCTGTACGGACTGCTTTGTTGGAGTGTAAGGAGAGTTCTTCATCCCTCCGGTGCTTTCGCGAATGATGAGCTGGTGGTCGAAGATGATTTTGCCGCGCGAGGTGCCTTTTCCATCGATGCCGGTCAGTACGGCTTCGACAGCCGCCTGTGCTATGGCGGGCACATTCATCGCCACCGTGGTCAGCGAAGGATTCGAATAACGGCCTTCGGGCGAGTCATCCCAGCCCAGAACCTTGATGTCCTCCGGAACCCTCAGTCCGGAATGCAGCAGCCTGTGCATGGCACCAATGGCAATCGAATCATTGCCGCAGATCAACGCGTCAAAGGATCGATTCCTGGCGAGAAGTTCTCTGACTGCGTTGTCCCCGCCTTCGAAGGAAAAGGGGCATCGAAGGGCGTTGTCCTCACGGAAGGGGATACCGTGTTTTTCCAACGCGTCGCGATATCCGAGCATGCGGATTCAACCGGTGTCATTCGGAATATTGAGCCCAAGGAATAGCGGTCTTATGCAACCTCGCGCGAGAACATGCTCGGTTGCCTGCCGGGCTGACGCGCGGTTGTCGATCTGTATGTGCGTGATGGGGCTATCCTCGGACCGTTCGCCGAGGAGGACCACTGGCAAACCGGTGCGGTTTTCCCATGCCTCTTGACCGGTGAGTGTAAGGGAAGAAAGAATAACTCCATCGGCGGTGCATGATTCCAAGCCGCTTAGGGCGTGCTTCTCTCGTTCCTTGCTGCCGAGTGTTTCGATAATCAGAACGTCATACCCGCATTTCTGGGCACTTTGCATCACCTCATGAGCTAATTGTGAGAAATATGTGGTCACCAACTCCGGGACGGCGAGGATGATGTTGTTGCTTCGACCGGTTCTGAGTTGACGGCTAATGAGGTTGGGGCGGTATCCCAGTTCATCGATGGCTTGCTGCACTCGTTTGCGCGTCGTTGGCCGGACATTGCCGCGGTCATGAATCACGTTGGACACCGTCTTGCTCGACACGCGTGCCAGATTGGCGACGTCCACGATACTGGGTTGTCTGACCCTTTGGGACACGATGGGAAGGCTTGATAGGTCATTCATTGGAGTGTCTTTTCTTACATTCTTGTCGTAAGAATGCGTTAATTATTTCGTCGTTAGAATTAAGGTCAATATAGCATATCCGCAAGGCGACAAGCAAGAGAATTGACAAAATTCCGACGTCGGAATTATTGTTAAACCAATTCGAACAAACCAAGCAGTCAAAAGTTCGAATCGTGATTCCAACGTCGGAATCGCGGAGATTGCACAGGTGCGATAGTAAGGAGAACACAATGAATCGTGTAAGTATCGGCAGAAGCGTTAGGACGGCTGTGGCGCTAACCTTGGTCGCCGGACTTTCGTTGGTGTCTGCATGCGGAGGCGCATCAAGCAACGCAAAACCAAGCAATGAGATTCGCATATCTTGGGCCGGCAGTGATACGGTCAACACGGCCGTTAACGCGGCATTGGATGACTTTGAGAAGAAAGACGGTATCAAGTCACTCCGCGAAGCCCAGGATTGGAGCGGCTATTGGGACAAGCTGGCTACTCAGGTCGCCGCTAAGAATGCTCCCGACGTCATCTATCAGGTGGCAAGCCAGATTCCGAACTATTCTACCAAGAACGCTTTGGTTGACCTCAATACGATGGATATTGACCTATCGAACATGGACGAGGGCGTCAAAAGCTTCGGAGAGGCCGACGGGAAGCTTTGGGGTATTGTCTCCGCCGCAAACGCCTACACGCTGATTGTCAATCCCGCCATTCTGGAGAAAGCCGGGGTGACGATCCCCGATGGCGATTATAGCTGGAATGACCTCGCTCAATTCGCCACCCAAGCCGCCGAGGGCACTGATGGAGGATGGGGACTCAATGATGGAGGCGGAGACTTCACACTCTTTGTCCTTTGGGTTCGCAGCCGCGGACGCGAGCTGTACACCGACGACGGAAAACTCAATGCCACCAAGGAGGATGTCTCCGAATGGTTCAAGTACTGGGATGATTTGCGCAAGGCTGGCGCCGTTCCTCCTGCTGACGTGACCAGCGAAGGTGCAAGCGCTGCGACTAGCAATCCGTTCGTTCAGGGCAAGTCTGCCATGACGTTTGGTTGGACGCAGGACTTCACTAATAATCAGGCGCTGATGAAGCAGGAGATTGATCCTAAGCTGCCGCCGAATGATACCAAGAATCCGGGTCTGTGGATGAATGCTGCGAGTATGTGGTCGATTTCTTCTACATCCAAGAACAAGGAGAATGCGGCGAAGGCAATCGATTTCCTGATTAATGATGAGACCGCTGTCAAGGATCAGGGGCTTGCCCTTGGTATTCCTCCGACTCAGAAGGCTCGTGATGCCGTTAAGACGAACGCTTCCGATGCGGATAAGAAGATTATTGATTACATGGATACGGTTGCCAAGGTGTCCAAGCCACTCAATCGCTTGTGGCCGGAGGGTTTCCCGCAGTTGCGTACCAAGTTCTCCGAGCTGAATGAGGCCGTTGCCTTTGGCACGACTTCCATCAATCAGGCTGCGGAAGATCTGTTCGACGAGGCTGCGAATTATTAAGGAGTAGATGAATGAGCGCCGTCACTCAGATGGCGACACGGCCAGGGGAGGCGGCTGCTGCTTCCTCCCCGTCGGCCCCTTCCCGTCGCCGGAAATTGAACCTCACAAGGAAAGTGGCCGATAACATCGCGGGTTTCGTCTTCTTGATCCCCTGGATTATCGGCATGGTCGTACTAGTGTTGGGACCTTTTGTGACTTCCTTGTACCTGTCGTTCACCAACTACGATTTGTTTACTAAATCAGACTGGATTGGTCTGCAGAACTACATCGATCTGTTCACCAAGGATTCTAAGTTCATCAAGTCGTTGATTGTCACTTTCACCTATGTCTTAGTGTCAGTGCCGCTGCGACTGATTGTTGCGCTGGCGTTGGCGGTCCTGCTCAACCGCAAAATGCGTGGTCTGACCTTTTATCGCTCGGTGTTCTATCTGCCAAGCATGCTGGGTGGCTCCGTCGGTATTGCAGTCCTTTGGCGCCAGGTGTTTGGCGGTGACGGCATCATTAACCAGATTCTTGCTTTTTTGGGCATCGATGGGCCTAACTGGATTGCAGACCCTAAGTACGCACTGATGACCATTATCGCTCTGGCTATTTGGCAGTTCGGATCCCCCATGGTGATTTTTTTGGCCGCGCTGCGCAATGTCCCCAAGGAATTGGAGGAGGCGGCCGCCATCGATGGGGCAGACAAGACACGCACTTTCTTCTCCGTTGTGCTGCCGTGCATTACGCCGATTGTGTTCTTCAATCTTGTCATGCAGATGATCACCGCATTCCAGGCCTTCACGCCGTCGTATATCATTTCCGGCGGTACAGGTGGTCCTGTCAATTCGACCCTGTTCTACTCGCTATACCTCTATCAGCAGGCTTTCTCTTACTTCAAGATGGGATATGCTTCGGCGATGGCGTGGATTCTGGTAGGCGTCATCGGTGTCTTTACCGCCATCATCTTCGTCTCCTCCAAGAAGTGGGTGTTTTATGGCGACGAGTGACATCCTCAACGATTGGTTGCGCAACATCTCATGGAAGGAAAGTGGAAATCATGAATACTGTATCTACACGTAGACTATGGCGTGGCGAAACGCATATCAAGCCGCGTCGTGTGGTGATGCATGTTCTGCTTATTGCGGCATGCTTGGCCATGGTCTATCCTCTGCTTTGGATGGTTCGGGGATCGCTGGCACCTGAGAACGAGATTTTCACTTCTAGCGGCATACCCTCGCGTCTAGCCTGGGAGAACTATACGGAGGGATGGGCTTCCAATCCTCCCGGATTCGGCAGATTTCTCGTTAACTCGCTGATTGTCTCAGGACTGGCAGTGCTGGGCAATCTGCTTACCGCGACATTGGCCGCCTACGCGTTCGCTCGCGTCGAGTTCTTTGGAAAGAAAGTGCTGTTCGCGCTGATGCTTGCCACGGTGATGATTCCAGGACAGGCCACGATGATTCCTCAGTACAGTATTTACAACATGTTTGGGCTCATCGGCACTTATGTACCGCTGGTATTGCCAAAATTCCTCGCCATGGATGCATTCTTCGTGTTCCTATTGGTCCAATTCCTCCGCTCTATTCCACGTGAGCTGGATGAGGCTGCGGAAATCGATGGTTGCGGTCATGGGCGCAGATTCTTCACGATACTGCTGCCTCTGATGCGCCCTGCATTGGCGACAATGGCCGTATTCACCTTCATTTGGACATACGAGGATTTCATGGGACCGCTGATCTATCTTGCGGACATCAATAGCTACACCGTTCCGCTTGGTCTACGATTGTTCATCGACACTATGGGAACCTCGCACTATGGCCAATTGTTTGCCATGACCACCTTGTCCCTGCTTCCCTGCTTCATCATATTCACCCTCTTCCAACGCCAGCTAATCGAAGGTATCGCCACCACTGGCATGAAGTCGTAGAATCAACAAACGCTATTCGCAAAGGAGCGATAATGACGACAACCGTTACAGAAAACTACGATGTCGTGGTATGCGGCGGCGGTTTGGCCGGTTTCGCCGCAGCCGTGGCCGCAGCCCGTCAGGGAGCCTCGACCTGCCTTGTGCAGAACAGGCCTGTTCTTGGCGGATGCAGCTCATCGGAAGTAAGAGTCATAGCCCGAGGCGCTGCCAGCTACCATGGCTATGCGAGAGAGGGAGGAATCCTGCGTGAAATGGAAATGCAGGAACGGCACCATAATCATCAGGAAATCTTTGAAAGCGGCTGGGCCAACAGCGTATGGGACATGACCATGTACGACATGGTGCAGCGTACGGAGGGGCTGGCTCTAAAGCTCAACACCACCGTGCTCGAGGCCCTTACCGACGGCCACAAACCCGTAACCGTCAAGGCGGTGCGCTGTCACACTCCCTCGGAAGAGAAGTTCACCGTATTGTTCGCCAAGCAGTTCATCGACTGCACGGGCGACGGCATCGTCGCAATGAGTGCGGGCTGCTCCTGGCGTCGTGGCGAAGAAGCAAGAGCGGAATTCAACGAACCCCATGCTCCGGCAGAGGCATCCAATTGGACAATGGGAAACTCCCTTCTGTTCAAAACAGTGGACACAGGGCATGAGGTCCCCTTCATCCCACCGGAGTGGGCAATCCGTTTCGACAATCCCGACTACTTCGACAAGCAGGGAAGATTCCTTTACGACACCCGTGGCGGATTCTGGTGGATCGAACTGGGCAAGCCATGGGACGTCATTACCGACGGGGAGACCATTCGCCATGAATTAACTCGACGCGTGTACGGGGTGTGGGATTGGATGAAAAACCGGGACCCGCGGTTCAAGGATCTGACCCGCAACCTTGCACTGGATTGGATCGGACAGGTTCCGGGCATGCGGGAATCACGTCGCATCGAAGGCCTGCATATGCTCACCGAAGGCGATGTGCGCGACAACGTGCCGTTCCCCGACGAGGTGGCGTATGGAGGCTGGAATATCGACCTGCATACCGTGGGCGGTATGCTCGCCGACTCCAGCGAGCCGACCGCAGCAACGGGATACGATACCAGCGGCAAAGTCTCCGCCGCGGTTTATGTCGGACCGTTCGGAGTGCCGCTCCGATCTCTGATCGCAAGAGACGCGACCAATCTGCTGCTTGGCGGCCGTATCGTCTCCGCCACGCATGTCAGTCTTGGATCGGTGCGAGTCATGGGAACTACAGCCATCATGGGACAGGCGGCGGGAACCACCGCGGCAATGGCGTTGCAAAAGAACATTCCTCTGCATGAGACTCCTGATCGTTTGGCGGATGAAATCCAGCAGCGGCTGTTGCGAGACGGATGCTTCCTGCCTCATGTCACCAATCACGATCCGGACGACCATGCCCTGCGAGCGGATTCCATCACGGCATCCTCCGAGGACCTGTGCTCCGGCGCTGATGTGGATTCAATCTGGGTGGACGGCGGACTGGTTCGCCCGACTGACGCGTTGCAGAATGATGTGCTCACCGCTGCGCGCGGACAGTGGATACCTGTATCCCGCGGAGTCGAAGCACAGGGCATCGATACGCTGAGCGTGCTTCTGCGCAACGATGCCGATGCTCCCGTCCCGATTCGCATGGCGCTAGTAGGCGTGGCAAGCATCTGGGATTATCGACGTGACACGGGTTGCATACTGGCGTCACACGAGGCTTCGCTGGAGCCAGGCGAGCATCGCGTGATATGGCCCGTCAAGCTCGACGGAACCACCTTAGATGACGCCATGCGACAGGCCGGCTTGGGAAACAGCGGATACGTTCGATTTGACGTCGAGGAATCCCCCTCCGTGACCTGGCCCCGCGCTGGAAGGATCGTTCCCGGGGCTCTATCCGCTTTCGAAATGCAACCGGGCAAGCTGCGCCGCTTCCACGACGGTGTGACGATGAACTGGCATATCGAACCCGCCCAACGTGTCTACCATGCCGAACAGGTCACTTCTGGTGAATTCCGACCTCACTTGGCGACGAACCTATGGCGTTCCGATCCGCAAGAGGATATGCCGGCATGGCTGGAATTGGCTTGGAACGAACCACGGACGGTCCAGGAGATTGTACTCGAATTCGAAGGCAACGCGCTATACGAGTTCGACCGTTGCCCAACATTCTGGAGCGATCCCCAGACCGCCCGCGACTACGAGATATCCGTTGCGGATGGGAACGGTGACTGGAAGAAGGTCGTAGAAGTCACGGATAACTTTATGTCAAGACGTGTCCACCATCTGGATTATTCGGTGACTGCCAATCGAGTACGGCTCACGGTCACCGCAACGAATGGCGATCCAAGCGTAGGCGTTTACGAAATACGCTGCTACTGAGGTGATGGGAAATGATCGCAAGACAGTATGAGGGCGCCTCCGCCTCTGGGGCCGACCTCACCTCGTTCTATATCGAGGATTACGGCGTCAGCATTGCGGTGGTGGTTCCTAGGGAGGGATTGCCTCGTATCGTACACTGGGGAGCGCCTTTGGCTGATGGGCGGGAATCCCTGGCTATGTTCGACGCCCAATATCCGCAGTCGGTGGGCGGAGAGCTTGACACGGCGATATGGCCCAGTGTCCTGCCTACGCAAGCCGAGCCGTGGTTTTGGCGCTCCCATTGCTCAATGTCGCGTGACGGCGTCGAGTTGTACTGCAGATTCGTCGTCGGCGAATGCAGGCTTGATGATTCAAATGGTTTGCTGGAGGTGTTTGCTTCCGACTTGGACCAATCGGTGAGCTTGGTTTGGGCGTTGCAGATGGTGGAATCCGGTTTGCTGCGTCAACGCGTAAGCGTGGGCAATACCGGTGGGCATGCGCTTGATATCAATGGCATTCAGGTTGCTTTTCCCATTCCCTATGATGCCGACGAGGTATTAAGCCTATCGGGCCGTCATCTCAAAGAGCGCATGCCGCAACGCCATTCCATGCCGATGGGAAGGTTCGAAAAAACCAGTGAGGCGGGGCGCCCTGATTTCGACGCCTCGCTGCTGTTGGTGGCCGGAGAGCGCGGATTCGGTTTCGAACACGGCCGGCTCCATGCGATCAGTCTGGCATGGAGCGGTAATGGAGCGATCGCAGCCGAGAAAAACGGATACACGTGCCCCATCCTCTGCGGAGGGGAATTGCTGCATTCAGGCGAAATCAGTTTGGAACAAGGGCAGAACTATGCGACGCCATGGTTATACGGAACGTATGGCAACGGTCTTAACGAAGCTTCTTCGAGACTACATGCTCATATTCGCGCAACGCATCCGAACTTACGGAACAAACCTCGCCCAGTGACATTGAACACCTGGGAAGCGGTATTGTTCAACCATTCGCCTAAATTGATGCGCGACTTGGCCGATAAGGCCGCACAGGTCGGGGTTGAGCGTTTCGTCGTGGATGACGGATGGTTCGCCGGGCGAAGAAATGACCGTGCGGGACTGGGGGATTGGCATGTGGATAGAGCCGTGTATCCGCAAGAACTACACGAGGTGGCCGATTACGTCCACGATCTAGACATGGAATTCGGCTTATGGTTCGAACCGGAAATGGTCAACCCGGATTCAGATCTGTTCCGGAAGCACCCCGGATGGGTGTTAAGGCCATCGTCTGCACGAATGCCGATGTCCGGACGCAGCCAACAGGTGCTCGATCTGACCAACCCGCAGGCATATGATTACATTCACACCGAAATTGATACTCTGATCGGCGAACTCGGCATTGACTACATCAAATGGGACCACAACCGTCCGTTGAGTGAAGCCATATCACCTTATAGCGGACGTCCCGCCGTCCATGAGCAAACCTTGGCCGTATGGAAACTCATGGATGATCTCAAGGCCGCGCATCCAGGACTGGAAATAGAATCCTGCGCATCCGGCGGAGGCCGAGTCGACATGGGGATTCTGGAACATGTGGACCGCGTATGGGTCTCCGATTGCGTCGATCCGCTTGAACGAGCGGACATCCAGCGTGGCACTTCACTGCTAGTGCCTCCGGAAATGATGGGACAACACGTCGGAGCTGCCAAATCCTTTACCACCGGACGACATACCACTGATTCCATGCGTATGGCCATGACCTTGTTCGGACATATGGGCGTCGAATGTAACCTAACGGAAGTCCCCGAGAAATCCCTTTCGCGATTGGAACATTGGATCAAGATGCACCGTTCGCTACGGCAGGAATTCTCCAAAGCAAAGGTCGTCCATGGGGATACCGCTGATCCAGCCGTACGCATCGACGGACTTGTAAAACTGGATCGCTCACATGCATGGTATCGATTCATCCAACTCGAAACATCATTGAACTATCCCGCCGCTCTGATACGGCTTCCAGGATTGGATCCAGACGCGACCTATGACGTCAAACCAATGGAAATCGTAGGAGACATGGATGACGAAACCGGGGAGCGAGGGGCACGATTCCCAAACTGGTGGATAGACGGCAGTGCACCATTGTCAGGCGTCGCACTGGGGCAGACAGGCATACGTCCTCCCCAAATCTATCCGGGCAGAGCAATGGTATTCGAAGCCATCCGCTGCCACAGCCCTCGACGAAGAGACAACAAAATTCACAAGAAATAAATCAAATCCAAAACTCACAAGGACGTGAAAAAGAAATGAGCATCATCAATCAGAACATCCCACGGCCGGAATATCCTCGCCCGCAAATGGTTCGACAGGAATGGTTAAACCTCAACGGAACCTGGGACTTCGAATTCGATCCCGGAGACTCCGGACTGGAAAGAGGCCTCCTGGAAACACCCCTGTCAGACTCCATCACTGTGCCATTCGTCCCTGAAAGCGAAATGTCTGGCATAGGCGACGCGGACTTCCACGAAGCTGTATGGTATAGACGTCGGGTCGAAATCCCCGCAGAATGGCGCAACCAACATCTCATCCTCCATTTTGGCGCAGTTGATCACGATACAACCATATGGGTAGACGACACCGAAGTTATGCGACATCGAGGAGGATTCACATCCTTTGAAGTCGACATCACCGATGCCTTGAAAAATAAGACAGACTTTGCATTGACGGTTCGCGCTCGTGACAGTCGCCATGATTGGCAGGCGCGCGGCAAGCAGTCCACTTGGTACGGTAATTCGGAGTGCTTCTACACGAGATCCACGGGAATCTGGCAGACTGTCTGGATCGAACCGGTTCCGAAGGTGCATATTCGTCAGGTGAATATCACGCCACATGTCGGAATGGAAGCATTCGAAGTCGTTCCAGTCGTCAGCAGCAATGCCACGGGATATCGGATTCATGCGATTCTTTCGGATGAAAACGGGAACGAGGTTTCGAGCGGCGACGCTAGATTGGCTGACGATTTCTCTCCGACGATCATGCTGCAATTGGAAGACGAAGATGTTCACCTATGGGAACCCGGCCACTCCTATCTATATAGCCTATCCCTGATAGTCACCGATGAAACCGGAACGGTGATCGACAAGATCGAAAGCTATGCCGGTCTAAGGTCGATGACGATTAGCGGAACGGATATCCTAATAAATGGCCGCCCGGTTTTCCAACGACTGGTGCTGGACCAGGGCTATTGGCCTCAGTCGCTGATGACAGCTCCCAGCGACCAGGCTCTCATCGATGACATAGAGTTGTCCATGAAAGCCGGTTTCAATGGTGCGCGTCTTCATCAGAAGGTGTTCGAGGAGCGTTATCTCTATCATGCCGATAGGCTCGGCTATCTGGTATGGGGAGAGTTTGGTGATTGGGGAGTTTCCTCCGGCATTGGCCCGAAGGGGAACAACCAGCATCAGACTGCCTCGTTCATTACGCAATGGATAGAGGCAGTGCAACGGGATTATTCACATCCAGCGATTATAGGCTGGTGTGGTCTCAACGAGACATATCAGGTTCTCACCGATCGCATCACTGACCTTGATGACGTGACGCGAGCGATGTTCCTCGCAGCAAAGGGCATGGACAAGACCAGGCCCGTGCTTGACGCCAGCGGATATTCGCACCGAGTAATCGACAGCGATGTGTACGACGCACATAATTATGAGCAGAATCCAGCGGAATTCGCACGCATATTCGCGCCGGGGGGCGAACCGTTCCGTAATGATTGCGAGGGCGACCGCATTTCCGTCCCCTACGCCGGACAGCCATACTTCGTCAGCGAATATGGCGGCATTTGGTGGAATGCAGAGCTTGCAGCTCGAAGCAATTCGCAGACGGATGCGGAACAAGATCGTTCGCAATCGTGGGGATACGGACAACGCATCGCCAGTGAAGATGAATTCTACGAACGCTTCGAGGGGTTGACCAGAGTCCTATGCAGCAATCCCGGTCATTTCGGCTACTGTTACACGCAATTGACTGATGTGTTCCAGGAAGAGAACGGAATCTATGATTTCAAACGGCAGCCTAAGTTTGATATCAATAGGATAAGACGTATCCAGGAGGGGCTTGTGAGCCAATACGGCAGGTGACAAGCTGAGTTACAAGCCCCGGATTCAATTTGTAAGTGCAACGCCCGTCTTCGTGTTGGTTGCCTTTGATTGTAGCCTGGACATCTCCTCGTCCCATACCTCGTTGGGCATTTTGTATCCGAGGAGTTTCATGGGGGTGTCGTTGATCTCCCCGACGATCGCGTCGAGCTCGTCCTGCGTGAGATCCTCGAA
>JAIJJM010000125.1 GCA_022728415.1 Collinsella sp.
TCAGGTCAAGAGTCGCCAGTTGAGAGCGAACCACATTCGATGCCATTTCCTGGAATGGTACTGGTAAATCTTTAAATTCCATCGTCAACCTCATCAGTCAGTGTTTCTGGTTAACCAGCGACGCGCGCCAGCTTCAGTTTTAAACGTTTTGCTTCTGGTATACGTCATCGCGGTAAACGTGCCGTCCTGGTTGGGGAACACGCCACATACCAGAGATTCGTTGTTGCCAAGATTGAGCATATCCATGTTGACCTCATTTCCCCTTAACGCCGGGGTAGCGGAACAAAAACCTGCTGCATAGTTATTAAAGTTGAACCCTGCCGTCATGTTCTTACGCCTCGGGCTGGCTACTTAACCCCTGACCACTGCCTGGTAACTCGAAGTATTGCCCTGCATTCTGTGGGGCGGGGTGGGTTGGTATGAAAAGAAGGATACCCATAGGTATTTAAAAAGTAAATACCCATGGGTAAATTTTTGCGGTGTCTTAACTGGTGACTAGTTGTTTGGTGAGCTATGATGCGTTTTGTGCTTTCTTTTTACGGATTTCTTCGTAGATCATATTGTAATACTGTTTTTTCTCTTCAAGAGTTTTTAATAATTTATCCGCTTCACTTTCTGGCAGTTCGTCTAAGAGATCTAAAAAAATACGTTGTCGTGGCGTTAGAACCCTTGTTTCATAACTGGAGGCTGTGTTCGTTGATGATGAAACGATACCATCCATCCATCCCCGGGGTAACCCAAAGGACTCTTCGATAATCTCCACCATATCATCAGCGATCCGTTTTTTTCCCTTTTTCCCCTCTGGGTACAACATTCTTGATACATAAGAAGGCTCGCGCCCGATCTTTCTGGCCACGTTAACCGCTTTACCATCGCATTTCTCATCACGAATTTTGATGAGTTGCTGTCGTCTAAATTCATATTTGTCCATAGGTAAATAATAGATGCGATTACCGCAAGGTAAACAACCTGTGGGTATTGACTTTTGTTTACCTGTGGGTATTCTTTGCTGTGTTTACTAAGGAGTAGCTATGGAAGAATTAAGAATATTTCTCAATTCTCTTTCGTCAGATGAACAGCGTATGTTTGCATGCGAGTGTGGTACCAGCATCGGTTATCTAAGAAAGGCATTGAGTAAAGGTCAAGTGTTAGGGGCATCGTTATGTGTCCTTATTGAGCGAGCCAGTAATGGTGAAGTTACACGTCAGCAACTAAGGCCTTTTGATTGGATGAATATTTGGCCCGAGCTGGAAGATACCAAAACGTTAACACAACCACTTTCTAGGAGCTTGATTCATGAAAATCAAGCATGAACACATCCGCATGGCGATGAATGCCTGGGCGCGTCCTGATGGCGAAAAAGTTCCGGCAGCTGGAATAACCCAGGCTTATTTTGAGTTGGGTATGACGTTTCCTGAACTGTACGACGACAGCCATCCGGAAGCCCTGGCTCGTAATACCCAGAAAATTTTCCGCTGGATAGAGAAAGACACCCCTGATGCAGTTGAAAAAATTCAGGCGTTGTTACCAGCGATCGAAAAGGCAATGCCACCTTTGCTGGTGGCCAGAATGCGCAGCCACAGTTCAGCTTATTTTCGGGAGCTGGTGGAGACGCGGGAGCGACTGGTGAGAGACGCTGATGATTTTGTCGCAGTGGCAATCGCCGGTTTCAATCAGATGAACCGTGGTGGCCCGGCAGGAAATGCTGTGGCAGTGCATTGAGTGATAATAGCCATATCGAATCGCTTCCGGCAACTCGTGAGTAAAAAGATTCGGTATCAGAAGAGGTGAGTATGGCTAACGCCTGGCTCAGATTATGGCATGACATGCCAAATGACCCTAAGTGGCGAACAATTGCCAGGGTGTCAGGGCAGCCAATTGCAACAGTGATGGCAGTGTATATCCACCTCCTGGTGAGCGCGTCACGAAATGTCACGCGAGGTCACATTGATGTCACGACAGAAGATTTGGCAAGTGCGCTCGACGTGACAGAAGAGGTAATTGATTCAATTTTGCAGACGATGCAGGGGCGGGTACTTGATGGTGATTTAATCACTGGATGGGAAAAACGCCAGGTGCTTAAAGAGGACAACGGCAATATTTCGCAAACCGCAAAATCTCCTGCAGAGCGCAAGAGGGCGCAGCGAGAGAGGGAAAGAAAGCGGGAACAAAATGGCGATTGTCACGGCGCGTCACGAAATGTCACGCACATGTCACGACGAGTCACGACAGATAAAGATACAGATAAAGATACAGATCAAGAAGATCAAAACACTATGGGCCATGGCGTAAAAAACGCCACGAACCAGGCAGGGGATGTTCAGACCGTCAATCCTGGTCAGCCAGCAGGCACGACACCGGAAGCCGATTCAGCGTATGCGCTGAAAGCCGATTCGGGCGCTGTGCAGCAGGTGATGACCCAAAGGCCGGAACAATCACACCAACTGCAGCAGCCTGAAACCGATTCCGCCATTCAGCGGGAGGTAGTCCCGGAAAACACCGGGCTGTCTGTGGGACGAGTGGATTATCCGGATGTGTTCGAACAGGTCTGGCGGGAGTACCCGTTGCGTGCCGGAGCAAACCCGAAGAAATCCGCTTTCAGTGCCTGGAAGGCCAGATTACGCGAGGGGGTGCCACCAGAGGCCATGCTGGATGGCGTGAGGCGTTACGCAAGATACTTGGCGGCTACCGGGAAAACGGGAACGGAATTTGTTCAGCGAGCGACGACGTTTTTTGGACCGGACCGGAATTTTGAAAACCCCTGGTTGCTCCCGGTAAGCGGTACGAACAACCAGCGTTGTGTGAATCATATTTCTGAACCGGATACCGAAATTCCACCGGGCTTCAGGGGGTAAGTGTGTATTTCAGGTTATGAGGTAATTTTCAGGAGGACTTGTGGCAAAATTTTTTACTCCCGAACTGCGGGAAGAAGTGAAGGCGCGCATTGTGGAACTGGTACGCAGAGATGGGCGAAAAACGCGTAAACAACTGGAAAATGAAACCGGGGCGACGAGACACCTAATAGAAGTTCTGGCGAAAGAGCTGGTAGTTAGTGGCGCAGTATATGGTTCAGGACATGGAATATTTCCTTCGGAGCAGGCTCGTAAGGACTGGGGAAAAGCCCGCAAAAAAATGTCGAGAGCGGCAGTGAAAAAGAAGAGCGACCCTGACCTGATTTATTCATTGCTAGATGGCGAAATACGCCGTTACAACAGACGACAGAATATAATTTGTTGCGAGTGTCGTCAGAGCGAAGTTATGCAGCGTATACTAGAATTTTATCAGGGAAATGTTCGGTATTTATTGAAGTGACGAAATTAAAGAGCATTAGTTCAGATATTAATTGACACTTCGATGGCACAGTCCCAGACCTAGTTTGGTTGTCAGCTTTGAGCCAGGTGAACGTTGGTATCGTTAGTTTGTATTAATCAACGGAGGACTTTTCTTTGCCTCTTTTAATTATAATTCAAGTTCAATTGATTACATTGAAGTAATAATGTGAGTCCGTCAAACAAATAGCTCAAGGAATAGGTCATGTGGGGAAGTGAAAACAAACAAAATCTGGACGTACTGGATCCTGTGCAGTTGGTGCGTATCGAAGCGGTACACCGGGGGTTCCTTTACCAGCATCTTTACGCTGTAGGCTGCTTACTTTTGGCGCAGAGGGCTGCTATGGACTCAGTAACTGTCGAGCTTGATGAGGATATTGAGCTGAAATCCAAACAGGAACGTCTCTACATTCAGGTTAAAACCCGTTCAAAGCCTATTATGCCCAACGATGTGTCGGGGGCTCTGGAGCGATTTGTAAAGCTCAGAAATGAGCATACTTCGGCAAACCGCGAAGGGGTGGCTTCTTTTGTGATTATTGTAAACCAGGCGCCTGGACCGCTGCTTCAGAAGATGATTGACGATAAAAAGCTTCCTTCTGATGTTCTTATTGTCTGGCCCCAGTCGACAGCTGGACGTCATCCGGCACTTCCGCCCGCATGGAGTACTCTGGCTGATGCGGCCACATGGTGTATCGCAGAAGCAGAAAAGCTGAAATTTTCACTATTGTCCCCAGAATCCTTGATTTGGAAGTTAGCAGGGTTGGTTCAGCTTGCCGCCACCGGAGGCGATACCAATGGACAACATACGTTTTTCACGGAGGAACTTACTGAACTATTTGAACAGTTGATCGTTCAGCTACAGGACTTTCCTGCACCACCAGCACTGTACCGCCCACAAAACGAAGAACCTTCTCTCACATCTGGTGAGCGGATCCGTATCCTTTGTGGACTCTCAGGTGCAGGCAAGACAGCTTGGGCCGCACAGGCCGCATTACACTCCACTGCACTTTGTGCTTATTACGACACCGGTGATCTTCCCGGTCCAGCTCTGGCCAGTACGCTGGTGCGCGAGATGGCTGCTAGATTTACAGCCCGTGACCAAGACGGTTTGCGCAGGATTTTGCTCCCCGGTGCCAGTGGTTTTGAGGCTCTTAGGAGTTTTGATACCTACCTGAAAGAGCAGGGTACCACCTTGGTGCTGGTTCTGGATAACGCCCATCGTGTACCTGCGGAAAATCTACGGGATGTTCTGAATGCAACTACACATATTCGTTTTGTGCTGTTGTGCCAGCCTCACGAAAACGTTCGCGAACTGGAGGTCATGACGGGGCTACAGCGCGAGGGCCTGCAGGGATGGAATCTCGATACGGTAGCTGTCGTTGTAAACGATATCGGAGGATTTGCCACCGCTATGGGATACGAGCAGCTACGGGCTTACACTGGTGGTCTTCCCCTGTATGTAGAGAGCGCCGCAAAAATCGCCGTTTCTGATTATGAGCGTAGTGTCGATGCTCTGTGTGCTGAACTCCAGCAACAAACCCATACTGCGGAAACCGCCCAAGAAATTATTCTGTCACGTGTATTTCAGGGATTTGAATCACTACTTCAGAGCGCGCTGGCATTGTTCAGTCTCTCTGACGTAGGGCTGAGTCGCGAAGAGATTTCTACGCTCCTAATCAATTCGCTGAACATTTCACCAAGCAGTGCGGCTTCTTTAATTAGGAAAATGCGCGCTACTGGCACTATTGAAATTTATGGAAACCAGACCCTGAAGGTACATGATGCTGTCAGGGGGCTAGGACTGCAACATCTGGAACTGATGGATCAGGGTATATCGAACAAAGCGCTACTAGCGCTGAAAGACCTTTTAGTTGAAAGTCTTCATAATACCCGCAATACAAAACGGTTATCGTTGTTGACTCAACTTTATATTAAGCTCAATGATGTCACGACGTTGATCGAACTCTCAGGCCAAGAAATGTTTTATGAGATGGGCGTGACGGTCGACATTCTTGCAAGCTTGGAGCGTGCTGCAACATCGGACTTATTGGGACCTGTTCATAAATTCTGGGCATTGGATGGCCTTGTTTTCGTTGAGCTTAAAGACGGAATATCCGACCACATTGCTCAGAGGTTAAACATCATGGGAGCTTTACTTGCGGAGCACAAGTTCGGCTATCAAGAAGAGATGGCCTATGCAATGAAACGAATGTTATTTTCGGCAGAAAGCAATGATGCACGAGAAGTTCAAAAGCTGGCACAGGAAGTCCGCCCCCAACTCCCAGATGAAGAACATAAACGCATCTTTGACTACAACCATGCCATTGCACTCTGGAGATTAAAAAAACTCAAGGATGCTGAAACATTAAGCTGTAATGTTATACAAGGGTACTATTCTTTATTTGGTATCACACCTGCTGATGTCATAGGAAAAAACGCCGACGCATTATGGAAAACTATTAATCATTCCGAAAATATGCAGGAACACTTTAAACATATGGCTGATGCTCTGGAGTTGCTGGCCAGAATTCGTGATGCGCAGGGAAAACTGTCACCATTACTGCGTATTCATTCGATGAAGTTCTACAATCTGGCCATGGCCCCGGAATCCATGGTTAGGGTGGGCCAAGATCTGGCGGATGAGTTTGTTGCCATAAAGGATTACGACGGTGCCAAGGAAGTCATGGAGCAACATGTCCTGCCGGTTGTCAATGAGGCAGGTCTAGTACACCGACTGATTCAGGTTCGAAGCCAGTACGCAGTCATATTGGCACTATCGGGTCAGCATAAAGCAGCTGATGTCGAAATGCAGCGCCTTGCTCCCTATATCGAAGGCCTCACAGGTGTACAGCGTCAAGAAATCCAAAATCAATCAAATTACATCGTACAGCTTGCCCATAAAGCAGCAAAGACTAAATTAACTGAAGTTTTTGGTGCGGTCGGCCGGAATGAACAATGCCCCTGTGGCTCGGGAATAAAGTACAAAAAATGTCACGGTGCCTGAGTCTTTGTACGACCATGCGGGCCTTATTGTTTTGCTATTGCTCTTATGGTTCGCCTTTCTGATTGATTTCATATTGGCGAGGTGACG